>JAFZNL010000237.1 GCA_017550925.1 Lachnospiraceae bacterium
TAAGTACATTATACCAAACAACTGTTCGATTGTAAATATGTAAGCCTCATCCCATCACCTAAAGGTAATGGGTTTTCGGCCACGCAAAGAAACATTTATGTTTATAAAAAGGGGATGATTCGTTTATGAAAAGAGTATTGACGGTCCAGGATATATCGTGTCTGGGTAAGTGTTCGCTGACCATTGCACTTCCCGTGATATCGGCACTGGGCTCTGAGGCGGTGATTTTGCCCACGGCGCTTTTATCCACCCATACCGCATTTCAGAATTTTACCTGCAAGGACTTATCCGACCAGATTGAGCCCATTGCAAACCACTGGAAAGGTGAGGGGGTAAAGTTCGATGCCATTTATACCGGGTATCTGGGAACCATTTCCCAGATCGACCAGATCAAGGAATTGATCCGGATGTTTCGGAGAGAGGATACGCTGGTGTTTGTGGATCCGGTTATGGCGGATAATGGAAAACTCTATGCCGGCTTTGACATGGACTATGTGAAGAAAAATACGGAGCTATGCGGTGTGGCGGATATCATCGTACCCAATATCACGGAAGCCTGCTTTATGACAGGCATGGAATATAAAGAACAGCACGATGAAGCCTACATCAAAGAACTTCTGGCAAGACTGATTGAGTTCGGCGCAAAGACAACGGTGGTGACCGGCGTTTCCTTAAGCGAAGGCAAGACCGGGATCATGGGATATGACAGTCAGGGCGGCGAATACTTTATCTACCAGAACAAGAAGGTTGACAGGATATTCCATGGTACCGGCGATCTGTTTTCGAGCACCTGCGTCGGAGAACTGATGCGGGGCAAGACATGGAAAGAAGCGATGCAGATCGCGGCAGATTATACTGCGTACACCATTGAAGTGACGATGCAGAATCCGGACAAACCATGGTATGGCGTAGACTTTGAAACGACACTGCCGTATTTGATGAAATGAACGGAATATTCATGATTGAAATGTAAAGGAATCCGCAACTGGCGGATTCCTTTTTTCTTATGTTTTTTCCTACAAGATATAGTATTATTTGATTTATTATGGTATAGTGATTGTGTATGTGTGCGTATAAATTAACTATTCGCATTGATTTCGAGAGACGGGTCTGTCGCGAGCTTGCTCGCAGACATGGACCGGTTGAAATGCGTATCGAATAAAGAAGGGGAATAGCATGGAAACAGAGAAAAGAGATATGCCGGAAAGCGGCGGCAACTGTGTCCTGGCGGAGGATCTGCTGACCATTGCGCAAACGGAAATACCGTATGAACGGATGAAGGATACTGTGATCCTGGTCACAGGAGCGACAGGGCTGGTTGGTTCCATTTTGGTGCGCGCCCTTGCTGCAGTGAACCGGATCCATTCCCTGGGGATGACGATCATGCCCATGGTAAGGTCGTTGCAAAAAGCGGAAGAGATGTTTGGAAGCCTTCTGCAGAGAAACGACATCCGGATCATCTGCTCTGACGTCACGGAGCCCATTACGCCGGAAGGACCGGTGGACTTCATTGTCCATTGCGCATCGGTGACCAGTTCGAAGTTCTTTGTGAACAATCCCGTGGAGACGATCGATATCGCCTACAAGGGAACCCAGAATATGCTTTCCCTGGCCAGGGAAAAGAAGATCAAAAGCATGGTATATCTGTCTTCCATGGAAGCCTTCGGGATCACGGACCCGGAGAATCCCAGGATCCGGGAAGAAGACCTTGGCTATATCGATGTAACAAATGTGCGCAGCAGTTATTCCGAAGGAAAGAGAATCTGCGAGCTGATGTGTGCATCCTATGCCCATGAATACGGCGTGCCGGTAAAAGCGGCCAGGCTGGCGCAGACTTTTGGCGCAGGCGTCCCCAAAAGTGAGGGCAGGGTGTTTGCACAGTTCATCAAAAGTGCCATGGCCGGAGAAGATATCGTGCTGCATACTGCCGGCGAATCCTTTGGGAATTACTGCTATACCGCAGATGTTGTCTGCGGCATTTTGACGATCCTGCTAAACGGGGAGCATTCCAATGTCTATACAGTGGTCAATCCCGATACTACGACCAAGATCAAAGATATGGCTGCCATGGTAGCATCGGAGTTTTCCGATGGAAAATCGCAGGTGGTTTTTGATATTCCCAAAGACACCATGACTTATGGATATGCCCCGGATGTAACCATGCATCTTTGTGCGGATAAGCTGATGTCCCTTGGCTGGCAGCCGCGGTACGGACTGACGGAGATGTACCGGCGGATGAAGGACAGTTGGGAGTGCGAGACGTCGGACGACTGATGTGTTTTCAAAAAAGAAAAGACATTCCCAAAGGACAGTCGGATGTGAAAGATAAGATCATCTGTAAAAGAAAATCAAAGATGTTTTACTTTTCCGGATGAGAGCAGTTGATAACAACATAGAATAGACAGGAACACGGAACATGAAATTATCGGTCATTTGGATCTGCGAAGGAAGTAAAAAGAAATACGCAAAAACCTTATCTTCCCTGCAAAAGGAATTCGCCGCAAAAGGATTGCAGACGAATCTTTTGGTCTATAGCGGGGATACCAAGCACGAAAAAGAGATCAAAGAGGAGATGGAAAAACTGCAGGGTGCAGTGACAGTCTCTTTTTCTCCCTTTCCCCAGGAATGTATTGAAGTAGAGTCAAACAAGGTACGGCATTTCGTGCGCCCGGACCTTGTTTATGTGGATGCCTGTGAAAAGATCAAAGATGCGGACACAGAGCTTGTGACCATGGTATACAGCGGCGATACCTTTTCCGAAGGGGCGCTGAAAAAGATCAGCCGTCTTGCGGCAAAGTACCCGGAGCAGAAGATTTACATGATGAAAAAGATCATGGCCGGCAATATCATGGAGGAGCGCAACGAAGGCGTTTTTGCCTGCTCGGTGCAGAGTTGGAAATTCCCGAAAAAAGAAGGGGTGGTGTCTCTTACCAATGATGTGAGTTGCCATCCTTTTTATCTGGGCGGAACCTTCCTTCGGACGGAGTGTTTTGCGGCGGAAGGATTTGCAACCAAGTATCCCATCGAGGCTGAGCGGAAGTTTTTCCTGGACCTTTGCATGAAGGAAGGCAGTTTTGTCTTTACGACAAAAGCCTCCTATCATACGGATTTCCCTTATGAAGGTGACACGGTATTTTACCGCCGGCTATATCGCAAAGAATATTATATGGAAGCCATCAGCCAGTTCTGGCTGCCCTATCTTGCCGCGCTGAAAACCGAAAAGGGAGAGATCCCCGAGTTTGTCCAGTATCATATCCTGATGGGGCTTCGGAGTCGCTATATCGGCAATTTCAATAACAAAAATAAACATGCTATCGAAGGCAGTGAAGATGAGTTCTTTTCCCTGGTGACGGATCTTCTGATGCTGCTGGATGACCCGGTGATTTTAAACGGCCGTAACGTGGAAGAGTGCCGCATCGGACCCAGGCTTTCCTGGATCTTCGGCATTATGAAGCATGGTCCGGAATATAAGTATCATCTGATGGAGTCCAAGGGCCCCAGACCGGGATACGGTGATGCGGGCGTGATGCTCCGGGATGACATCAAGCCTCTGAAGGTGGACATTAAGTTCATGGATGCCCGGGATGGCAAACTGGAGATCGACGGACAGGTGGGTACGCTCCTGTATTCCATGGCCGATGAAGTTTACTTTATGTATGGTGGGAAAAAGTATGAGATCGAGTATAACGGCAGATATGCCCTGCAGAAAGCCTTTGGTATCTCGATTTATAAGACCCATCCTTTCCATCTGACGCTGGAAGATCTGAATGTGCATCCGGATGAGTTTGCCTGCTATGCAAGATTCGGGGATCAGGTGTATCAGATCCATATGGCCATGTCCGGGCATTTTTGCCGTGTCAGCCCCAGATTCCCCAGCAATTACTGGACCTTTAAGATGGGAAAACGCTATATTGTAACGAAAAAGCGCCGCAAGAAACTGACCTCCCTTCGGATCCGCAGGACGATACTGCCGGTGGTCTGGTTCTATGAATTCATGCTTCTGCTGCAGATGCTGTTTTCCCTTGATCTGCGGGCAAAACTATTCATTGCCATCCGGCTTGCATTCTTCGTCACAAGACCGTTTATCAAGCGCCGTCCCATCTGGATGTATCTGGACAAAATCTATAAGGGCGGAGACTCGGCGGAGTATTTGTACAAGTATGCAGTGGCGCAGAATGACGGAAACAAACATTATTATCTGATCGATAAGAATACGCCGGATTATAAGAGACTGGTGGCAGAGGGTTACAAACCCTTGATCCGCGGGAGCATCCTGCACCGTCTGATCTTTTTGATGGCCGATTACATGGTCATCTCCAATTCGACGGTCTTTGCCTTTAACAACTTCGGTACCATCAATTCCAGTTATGTCCGGAATCTGACGGATTTCCATGTCTGCTGCGTACAGCACGGCATGAGCGTGCAGAAGATTGCTCTGGCACAGACCCGCCTGAGAGACAACACAAGGCTGTATTTCTGTGCGTCCAAGTATGAGATCAAAAACCTGTCCCATCCCGTTTATGACTACGTGGGCTATGATGCGCTGAAACTGACCGGTGTGCCCCGGTACGACGGACTGAAGAGTGATGATAAAAAGCAGATTCTGATCACGCCGACCTGGAGAATGCAGAGTGCAGTTCCCATCCGCGGAAGTGAGGGATATCAGCGTGATTACAATCCCATGTTCAAGGAGACACCCTATTACCGGATCTATAACGGGCTGATCTGCGACAAGAGATTGTTAGAGGCTGCTAACAAATACGGATATAAGATCAAGTATATCCTGCATCCTATCGTCAGCAGCCAGGCCAAGGATTATACACCTCCGGAAGGCGTAGAGGTGATCCCCGCTGTCGGTGATATGAGTTATGAAAAACTGTTCTGCGAATCATCGCTGATGGTGACGGATTTTTCCGGCGTGCAGTTTGATTTTGCCTATATGAAAAAGCCGGTACTTTATCTGCATCATAAAGATATCCCGCAGCATTATGAAGAGGGAAGCTTCTTCTACGATACCATGGCCTTTGGTGAGATCGCGAAGGATAATGAGGAACTGATCGACCTTCTCATTGAGTATATGAAGGACGGCTGCCCCATGAAAGAAAAGTATCAGGAACGGGTGGATGATTTCTTCCATTATCATGACCACAACAACTGCGAACGTATTTATAAAGAGATGTGCGAATACCAAGATAAGTATATTCTCCATAAATGATGTGACCAATTAAAGATGGTAGAATACCAGGATAAATATATTCAGCACAAATGATGTAATGAATTAAAAATGATAGAGTATCAGGATGATTTTTTCTTACATAAATAGTTTTCAGAAAGCAGGTACAAAATGAATCTTAAAAAACTGAAAAAGAAATGCGTGAAAAAAGTTAAAAAGGAATACCGGATCATTCGGAAAGACCTGTCCCTGGGTGATGTCCGTAAGCGTGCGATTCCCGTTGCCGAGCAGCTGATCAGTCTTTCGGAAGGAAAAGAGCAGGCCTGGAAAGATGCGCAGGTAAAGGAACAGCTTGAAGTCCTGTTTTCCCTTTGCAATGAAAACTATATGTTGCTCTGTGATCCGAAGTTCATGCCTTATCTGGAAAAACTCTTCTTAGACACCTGGGAGATGGAAAAACAGGTAGATGACAATGATATGAAAGAACTTGTCAGCAGGTTCATTTCCTTTGAAAATGAGACCATCAGAAAACGTCTGATGAAGTATTACCTGAAACAGGAACTGCCCCGGATTTACAATGAGACGGCAAAGAATCCCATGGAGAAGAAGACTGTTTTTCTGCAGCCGACAAGAAGACTCAACGACAGCTGCAAACTGATCTTCAGAAGGTTGAAAGAAGAGACGGAATATGAGCCCCATCTGCATGAGCTTCTCAGAAACCAGGTGCCTCGGTGTTGTCATTTCTTTCTGGCAAAACGGTTTATCGAGGATGTGGCAACCTGCAAGGCTGTTTTCATCCATGAGTCCAACAATATCATGAGCCATATCAAATTCCGGGAAGGTCAGAAAGTCATCCAGCTCTGGCACGGCTGCGGCGTTCTGAAAAAGATCGGTCTGGACACCTACGGCAGAGAGCATTATAAGAGCATGAAGAGTTATTTGGAGTATCCGGAATACAATTATTTTTCCATGGTCACCATTGCAAGCCCGGCTTTGACTGACCTGTTCTCCAGATTCATGGGGATCGATAAGGAGTCCGGTGTGATCCAGCCCATTGGTGTCAGCAGGACGGATGTATTTTTTGATGAAGAATATATCAAGGATTCCTTTGACAGCCTGCACAGGATCGTGCCCCAGTCTGTAGGGAAAAAAGTGATCCTTTACGCACCGACTTACAGAGGACTGACGCCCAATCGCTATACGCCTGACTGCCTGGATATCGGCGCCTTTTATGAGGCATTTTCCAAGGATTATATTCTGGTGTTCAAACATCACCAGACAGTGAAGCAGCTGCCTGCGATCCCGGAAGAATATAAGGACTTTGCCTTTAACTTAACCCACGTAGACGGCCTGGACATCAACAAGCTGATGACAGTCGCAGATGTGTGCATCTCCGATTATTCCTCCGTTGTTTATGAGTATTCCCTGTTTGAAAAACCGCTTCTGTACTATGTCTATGATTATGATGAGTACACCTCCGACCGCGGCATTTATCTGGAGTACTTAGAGGATACGCCGGGACCGAAGTGCAGGACCAACGAAGAGATGATCGATTATATCAAGAACCTGGATACCAAGTTTAATAAGCAGGAGATCACCGACTTCAGGAATAAATATATGTCCGCATGTGATGGGCATGCCACGGACAGAATCATGGAATATGCGCTTTCTTAGGGGACTATTCACAGTGGATTGCAGAAGACAAACGATCTGCGAGCTCGCTCGCAAAGATCGATTGGATTATGCAATCTGACTGCGAAGCAGGACCCGCGCATGACATCGAGTGATCAGTCACGTAGTGACAGTAGAGCATGTGCATAGCACATGCGGGATCACGAGATGATATGTGCGGTTGTGAATAGTCAGAGGAGATCGGAAACAGATGTATATGATAGCAGGCCTGGGGAACCCGGGCAGGAAATATGAACATACCAGGCACAACAGCGGTTTCGATGTTGTGGATGAGCTGGCAGACAAGATGGGGATCACGGCCTTCGGCAGTGAGCGCAGGGCGCTGGTGGCTAAGGGATATTATGAAGGCAATAAGGTACTTTTGGTAAAACCCCAGACTTTTATGAATAACAGCGGAGAGTCTATTCGTCCCATCGCAGATTATTATGGGATCGATGTGGAGACCCAGCTGATCGTGATCTACGATGATATCGCCCTGGATCCGGGTATGGTCAGAGTGCGAAAGAGCGGCAGTGCCGGCGGGCATAATGGGATGAAAAATATCATCCGGCATCTGGGAACACAGGAGTTTTGCAGAGTCCGTGTCGGTGTCGGAAAAAAACCGGAGCAGATGGACCTGGTCGATCATGTTCTCGGGCACTTTTCACCTGAGGATCGAAAACTGATGGATGAAGGTTTTGACAAAGCAGTAGAGGCGACGCTGATGATCCTGACCCAGGGTCCGGATGCTGCCATGAACCACGTAAATCGGAAGGTTTCTGAATAATCGAATGCATATTTTAACAGAGCCCCTGCAGGACCTGGCGTTCTACGAGGAGGCAGAGCGGAAACTGAATAAAAGTGAGCGTATCAGTGTTGCCGGTGTGACGGATGCACAAAAAGCCCATATGATTGCCGGCTTTGGCGCGCCATATTCCTCCCGGCTTGTGCTGACCCACAGCAAGATCCGGGCCCGGGAGCTTTGCAGGGACCTGCTCTTTTTCGATGAGCCGGCCATCTGCCTTGAAGCCAAAGATTATATCTTTTTCCAGGCAGACCTTTCCGGACAGGATCAGCTGCGGGAGCGGATGAAGTGCTTTCGGCGGATCTTAGAGGGAAAACCCCTGACCGTGGTGACCACCATTGATACGCTGATGGCACCGGTACAGCCCCTTTCGCTGATGAAGGAGCATGTGTTTGAATGTGCCATCGGCAGCATCATCGAAACAGATGCCCTTGCCAGGAAACTAACGCGCATGGGTTATGAGAAAAGTTATCAGGCCCAGGAGCCCGGACAGTTTTCCATCCGGGGCGGCATTATCGATATCTTTGATATGACGGAGGAAAACCCTGTCAGGATCGAGCTGTGGGGTGATGAAGTTGACAGCATCCGCGTGTTTGATGCGCTCTCCCAAAGGTCGTTGATGCAGCTTCAAAGTGTGGCTGTTTATCCGGCTTCGGAAGTGCTGCTGACAAAAGCAGAGCGTATCGAAGGATTAGAAGCAGTCAAAGAGGATGCCAAAAAGCTTGCCGATCAGCTCCGCGCACAGGAAAAAAGAGCTGAAAGTGCGAGGATCCTGCGCCAGGCGGCGGACCTGTCCGACCAGCTGATGGAATTTGGCAATATGGCCAACCTTGACAGTTATCTGAAGTATTTCTGCAAGGGACTGACGGATTTTCTCTCCCTGTTTTCCGCACAGGAACTGATGGTGGCACTGGATGAACCCGCCAGGCTTTCCGAACATCTGCATGCCATAGAGACAGAGTTTGCGGACAGTTTTGCCGGCCGTCTGGAAAAAGGAATGGCGCTGCCGGGTCAGGCAGATCTTTTATATGATGAAAAGAAAGTCTGGGCTTTTCTGGATAGTAAGCGGGTGCTGACTTTATCAACCCTGGGAGTTTTTGCAAAAAAGAATGCGAGTGAGACGGTCTATACCTGTGAGGGTAAGAGCATTGGCTCCTTCCATAACAGTTTTGATGTACTCTCAAAAGATCTGAAAAAATATGCGAAGGGCAAATATCGTATGCTGGTGGTCTCCACTTCCAGGACCAGGGCAAAAAGACTGGCAGCGGACATTTTTGATGAAGGGCTTCCGGCGTATTTTAAGGAAGAAGCCCATCTGCCGCAAAAGGGGGAAGTCTGCGTTACCTGCGGTTATCTGTCCAAAGGCTTTGTCTATCCCGGCATCGGGCTTTGCGTGATCACGGAGACGGATATCTTCGGACAAACCCGCAAGCATAAGATCAAAATGCGCCGCTATGAAGGGGAAAAGATCCGGTCCCTTGATCAGTTAAAGATCGGCGATTATGTGGTGCATGAAGGACACGGCATCGGTATTTATCGCGGCATCGAGAAGATCGAAAGAGCCGGGACAACAAAGGATTACATGAAGGTGGAATATGCAGACGGCGGAAATCTGTATGTACCGGCCACCGGTTTTGATGTGATCCAGAAATATGCCTCTTCCGATGCTGAGAAAAAACCGAAGGTCAATAAACTGGGCAGCCAGGAGTGGACCAGGACCCGGATGAAGGTTCGGGCCGGAGTGGAGCTGGTGGCAAAGGATCTGGTAGCCTTATATGCAGCCCGCAATCAGAAGAAGGGCTTTGCTTTTGAAAAAGATACGGTATGGCAGAAGGAGTTTGAGGAATCCTTCCCTTATGAAGAGACCCATGACCAGTTAGAAGCCATCGACGCCACCAAAAAGGATATGGAATCCGACAAGATCATGGACCGTCTGATCTGCGGAGATGTGGGCTTCGGCAAAACGGAGATCGCCATCCGGGCCGCTTTTAAGGCAGTTCAGGACGGCAAACAGGTAGCGATCCTGGTGCCCACAACCATTTTGGCGCAGCAGCATTATGAGACCTTTACCCAGCGGATGAAGGACTATCCGGTTTCCATCGTCATGCTCTCAAGATTTCTGACGCCGACCCAGAATAAGAAAAATATCGAGGTTCTGGGGAAAGGGCAGGCGGACATTGTCATCGGTACCCACAGACTGTTGTCTGCGGATGTGAAATACAAAGATCTGGGTCTTCTGATCGTGGATGAAGAGCAGCGTTTCGGTGTGACTCATAAGGAAAAGATCAAACAGCTGAAAGATACGGTGGATGTGCTGACTCTTTCCGCAACGCCGATTCCGAGGACTCTGCATATGTCACTGACGGGGGTGCGGGATATGAGTGTTTTGGAAGAGCCGCCGGTAGACCGTATGCCGATCCAGACCTTTGTCATGGAAGAAAACGAAGAGATGGTCAGGGAAGCGATCCTGCGGGAACTGGCAAGAGGCGGTCAGGTTTATTACGTGTATAACCGGGTGGTTTCCATTGCGGAAACAGCCGGGCGGATCCAGGAACTGGTGCCGGATGCGAGAGTGGCTTTTGCCCACGGACAGATGCAGGAGCGACAGCTTTCCAAGATCATGTATGAATTTGTCCAGGGAGAGATCGACGTGCTGGTATCCACCACCATCATCGAAACAGGATTGGATATCCCTAACGTGAATACGCTGATCGTACATGATTCGGACAAGATGGGACTGGCGCAGCTTTATCAGCTTCGCGGACGTGTGGGCCGGTCCAATCGCGGCGCTTATGCTTTTTTGATGTATAAACGGGATAAGCTCCTTCGGGAGGTGGCGGAAAAGAGACTGGCTGCCATTCGGGAATTTACGGAACTTGGCAGCGGTATCCGGATTGCCATGCGGGACCTTGAGATCCGCGGTGCCGGTACCATGCTCGGGCGTTCCCAGCACGGACATCTGGAAGCAGTAGGATATGACCTGTATCTGAAAATGCTCTCAGAAGCCGTCAGGTCAGCCAAGGGAGAGGAAGAAGAGGGGACTGAGGAAACGCAGGCAGATCTGGAGATCGATGCATTCATCCCGGATGGCTATATCCCTTCCGAATCCCAGAAACTGGATCTGTATAAAAGGATCGCAGCCATTTCGAATCAGGATGAGTTTGAAGATATGAAGGCAGAGCTGACCGACAGATTCGGCAAGGTGCCGATGCAGACGGATAATCTTCTGCGGGTTGCACTACTTCGGGCACGGGCCAGAAAAGTCTATGTGACAGAGATCGTCGGGAAAAAGGATAAGCTGATCTTCTGGATGGATACTAAGGCGAAGATACGGACGGAAAATCTGGTGCTTTTGCTGAAAGCCTTCCATGGGAATTTAAGAGTGCTGACGCAAAAGAGGCCGGGATTTGAATTGACGCTTTTCCCGAAAGACATTTCGCCTTACGACGAACAGCAGATCCTCGAAGCGTCAGAGGAATTGGTCGAACAAATGAAGACATGGCTGGTGTGATCTTTAGACATGCCATTTGTAGATGTTATTGTTGATAACACCCGCCATTACTTTAGATAAGAAACCTTATGAGATATGACATATAACAGGAGGGAACAAGGTTGGATTACGAAAGAGATGTTGCAGATTACAGCACCAGAAAATTTACGGAAGATGAGAGGGAGCAGCTTCGCAAGGCTGAACGAAAACGCAGGATCGCCGAATTAAAACGCAGGAAACGGCGTCAGGAAAAAATCCGGAAAACAATCTTTATCGGTGTTCCGGCGGTGGCTCTTATCATCGTGGTGTATCTGATTTGTGACAATTTATTCGGCCTCGGCATCAGTAGTTATCGGGCGCGCAAAAAAGCGGAAGAATTAGCGGCGCAGGAAGAGTATGACAGGCAGATGGCGGAGATCCGGGCGCTTCCCACGGCAGCGGGCCTGGATGTGGTTACCGGCCATAATATGACGGAAGATGAAAATGCGCAGTTTTTGCAGCCGGGTGAATCCGGTGCAGCATCTTTGGCATCGGCAGACGGAGAAGAACTGGGCGATATTGAAACTGATAACCTGGCAGGCGTCTTGGGAGGTGACGGACAGGATTCTAACACTGTATCTCCATTCATGAGCGGATACAGCAGCAGCGCTGAAGCCTTTGAGGCTCACAAAACGGCAAAGACCTCCGGCATGTCCGGTGAAGTCATTTCGGAATACGGCGTATTGATGGATGCAGAGACTGGTGAGATCGTAGCCCAGAGAAATGCAAATACCAGGATTTCTCCGGCGTCCATGACCAAGGTACTGACGATCCTGGTGGCAGCAGAGAACCTGCCGGATCCGGATCTGGAAAAAACAGTACCCATCACCATTGAAGTGACGGATTTTTCCTATCGCAACGACTGCAGTAATGTGGGCTTTGCAAGAGATGAAGTGGTCACCATCCGCGATCTGTTTTACGGCACCATCCTTCCCTCCGGCGGTGATGCGGCTTATGCACTTTCCTGCTACGTGGCAGGCTCCATGGAAGCATTTGCGGATCTGATGAATGAAAAGTTAGCGGACCTGGGACTTTCGGGAAGCGCGCATTTTACCAACAGCGTTGGTTTATATGACGATGATCATTACTGTACGATCTACGATATGGCGATCATTATGGACGCAGCGATGCGGAACAGTTTTTGCCGGGAGGTGCTTTCGGCTCATACCTATACCACTTCCATCACACCGGAGCATCCCGAAGGTATCACCATTTCCAACTGGTTCCTTCGCAGGATTGAAGATAAGGACTGCGGCGGACTGGTTGTGGGAGCTAAGACCGGTTTTGTGGTACAGTCCCGCAACTGTGCAGTCAGCTATGCAACAGATGCTTCAGGCCACCCTTACATCTGTGCCACCGGCGCATCCACTAGCGGGTGGAAATGTATCTATGACCATGTGAGGATCTACAAAGCCTTTTTCTCGGAAGGCGGATTTGATCCCGCATCCATCGGCAACAGCCCTATCACCGACAGCGGCGACGGACTGGAAGGTGCACCGGCTTCCCAGACGCAAGAGGGCGATGCAGCATCCGAAACAGACGGTGGGGAAGAAAACGGCGGAGAAGATGAAGCACAGGGCTGAAAAAATTTGAAGTATAGCGGCGTTTGTGCTACACTATCAGAGATTTCGTATAAAAATAATTAACAGATCAATCAAATGATCTTATAGAAAGGCAGGAATAGTCACATGGCGGACAAAAAGTTAGTGGAAGCGATCACTGCGATGGACGTGGATTTTGCACAGTGGTACACAGATGTAGTCAAGAAAGCAGAGCTGGTAGGATATACCTCGGTAAAAGGCTGCGTGGTATTAAAACCCGCAGGCTATGCCATCTGGGAGCTGATCCAGAAACAGCTGGATGCAGAGTTTAAGGCAACCGGCGTTGAGAATGTATATCTGCCCGTATTTATTCCGGAATCCCTTCTGCAGAAAGAGAAAGATCATGTGGAAGGCTTTGCACCGGAAGTAGCCTGGGTAACTCACGGCGGACTGCAGCCCCTGAATGAGCGGATCTGCGTTCGTCCGACTTCGGAAACCCTGTTCTGTGATTTTTATAAAGATGATATCCAGTCCTACCGCGATCTGCCCAAGGTATACAACCAGTGGTGTAACGTGGTTCGCTGGGAAAAAGAGACCAGACCTTTCCTTCGCAGCCGCGAGTTCTTATGGCAGGAAGGCCATACCGCTCACGCAACCCAGGAAGAGGCTAGCGCACGCACCAGGCAGATGCTGAATGTCTATGCAGACTTTTGTGAAAAAGTGCTGGCCATCCCCGTGATCAAAGGCCAGAAGACTGATAAGGAAAAGTTTGCAGGCGCTACCGAAACCTTCACTATCGAAGCGCTGATGCATGACGGAAAAGCACTGCAGTCCGGTACCAGCCACAACTTCGGCGACGGATTTGCCCAGGCTTTCGGTATTCAGTATACGGATAAAGAGAATAAACTGCAGTATGTACACCAGACCTCCTGGGGTGTTTCCACCAGGCTGATCGGCGCCATCATCATGGTACACGGCGATGACAGCGGCCTGAAGCTTCCGCCTAAGGTTGCGCCTGTTCAGGTACAGATCATCCCCATCCGCCAGCAGGCTGAAGGCGTTTTGGATGCAGCATACGATCTGCAGAAAAAGTTAGCAGATGTTAACGTGACAAATCCCATTCGTGTGAAAGTGGATGATTCCGATAAGACACCCGGCTGGAAGTTTGCTGAGTGTGAGATGCGCGGCGTTCCTCTTCGTATTGAGATCGGTCCCAAGGACCTTGAAGCAGGAAAGTGTGTTCTTGTCCGCAGAGATACTGCTGAAAAGATCGAGTGCGCTTTAGATGATGTGACCACGAAAGTTCCCGCGCTTCTTGAGATCATCCAGAAGGATATGCTCGAGGCAACCAGGGCACATCGCGACTCGCATACCTACGCTGCAAAGAATTACGAAGAGTTTGTCAAAGTATTCGAAGAAAAGTCCGGTTTTGTAAAGGCTATGTGGTGCGGCGACCAGGCCTGCGAAGACAAGATCAAAGAAGAACTTGCCGTAACCAGCCGCTGCATGCCTTTTGAACAGGAACAGATTGCCGATACCTGTGTCTGCTGCGGCAAGAAAGCGCAGAAGATGGTATACTGGGGCAAAGCTTATTAAATCTATACTTTATAACAGAAAGGAAGTCAGGCTATGAATATTCTCGTCATTAACTGCGGCAGTTCATCTTTAAAATATCAGCTGATCGATTCAGCCAACGAAAAAGTACTCGCAAAAGGTCTTTGCGAGCGGATCGGGATCGATGGCAGCTGCATCAGCCATACACCGGCCGGCGGCAGCAAGGTCAAAGAAGAGATCCCCATGCCCGATCATGTGGCAGCGGTTAACGCCGTGATCTCCAAACTGACAGATGCGACAGTTGGAGTTGTAAAATCCTTAGAAGAGATCGACGCTGTGGGTCACCGCATCGTACACGGCGGCGAGAAATTTGCCACCAGCGTTGTGATCGATGATGAAGTCATCGCAGCCATTGAAGAAGTCAGCGATCTTGCACCGCTGCATAATCCGGCAAACCTGATCGGCATCCGTTCCTGCCAGAAACTGATGCCCGGTGTGCCCCAGGTTGCGGTATTTGATACAGCCTTCCATCAGACCATGCCGAAAAAGGCTTATCTGTACGGACTTCCCTATGAGTATTATGAAAAGTATAAAGTCCGCCGCTACGGTTTTCACGGTACCAGCCATGACTATGTCAGCAACCGCATCGCCGAGATCTTCGGACAGAAGAGAGAGGATATGAAGATCATCGTATGCCACCTGGGCAACGGTGCTTCCGTATCTGCAGTGGATGGCGGAAAATGCGTGGACACCTCCATGGGTTTGACCCCTCTGGAAGGTCTGATCATGGGTACCAGAAGCGGTGACATGGATCCTGCCATCATCGGTTTTCTGGCACAAAAAGAAGGAAAGAGTGCAGAGGAGATCATCAACATCTGTAATAAAAAATCCGGTGTCCTGGGACTTTCCGGCGGCCTTTCCTCCGACTTCCGCGATCTCGGAAATGCAGCGGAGGAGGGTAATGAAATGGCGGCCACTGCGTTGGAAGCCTGGAGTTACAGAGTAGCAAAATACATTGGAGCCTACGTGGCAGCCATGAACGGCGTGGATGTCATCGTCTTTACAGCCGGCGTTGGTGAGAATAATGTGACCGCCCGCGCACAGGTAATGGGTTATCTGGGATACCTGGGCGTGACCATGAATGAAGATGCCAACACCATCCGCGGCGAGGAAGTGGAGATCTCCACCGAAGATTCCACCACCAAAGTCTGGGTGGTACCCACCGACGAAGAGATGGCCATCGCAAGGGCTACGGAGTCTCTTGTGGGCTAGGCGAGAATTATACTAACAGAAGATAACAATTGGTAAACAAAGCCTTCCCTTTGGGGGGAAGGTGGCCCGAAGGGCCGGATGAGGGGCGTATATGAAAAAACGCATTCTATCCTACATGAAATATATCGACACCCTCCTTTCCGAGGATGCCGAAAAAAGAGAACTTGACTATGAAAAGCTGGGCAGAGAACATCTGATCCAGCTTGGATTTTTCATGCATGAAAGACAAATTCATCTCTTTGTAACGATATTGTTCGCACTGATGTCCTTCGGCGTCTTTTTCATGCTGCTGGTGGCAGAAAACCCCATGCTTGTTCTCCTGTTTTTGATGCTGCTTGTCCTGCTGATCCCTTATATCATGCACTATTATCTTCTGGAAAACGGCTGCCAGTATATGTACAGACAGTTTGATGAAATGAAAAAAAGAGCAGCAGAAAAAACCGGAGAGCAGGCATTTATTCTGGGTGAGTTGGAATACCGGTATCTGCATCAGAATATCCCGAAACATATCATCGGGGATGAGTGACAGTTAATTGATCATATGAAGAATGAAAAGGATATCATATACATAGAAACCGCATCCGGGGTTATTCCCTGCCGTATCGTTCGGAGCCGCCGGAAAAGCTATGGCGTGGTCGTAGGCACTGACGGCAGGGTGGAAATGCGGATCCCGCTGAGAGGTTCCGTAAAAAAAGCCGAAGAGATGGTCCTTCAGTGGGCAGACTGGATTGAGAAAAAAGTCAGCCTCCAGTCGGAACGCAGCAGGGAAAAACAAAAGCTGAAAGATGCGCAGGAGGATCGGTTTACGCCGGCGCAAAGAGAATACTTAGAGCAGAAATACAGAAAGGCCGCAAAAGAATACATTCCCGGAAGGGCGCGGTATTTTGCGGATATCCTGGGTGTGCAATTTGAGAGAGTCAGGATTGCTGAGCAGAAAACCAGGTGGGGGAGCTGCTCGGGGAAAGGAACCCTCTCTTTTCACTGGAAACTGATGCTCGCTCCGCCGAAAGTATTGGATTATGTCATCGTTCATGAAGTTTGTCATCTGAAAGAAATGAACCATTCGCCGCAGTTTTGGGCATGGGTGGGCTTTCTGATGCCGGATTATAAGGAGCAAAGAAAATGGTTAAAGGAACATGGAGAAAAACTGCAATATTATTAAATCTTGCAGTGAAATATCCTTCATTTCACATAGTACTGATCCTGGTGCTGTGCATGGGTCTGACCGGCTGTGGTAAGGCAAAAGGTGATACCGGAAATGCAGCAGCCGACGGAATTATCGTGACCGGTACCGAGCAGGACGGATCGGATAAGGTGGTTCTTTGGGGATCCGATCAGACTGATGATAGCAGCATATCGGACAGCCGGATACAGAATGACACGGTGCAGGATAGCGGATTGCAAACTTCCGTCGTGGCAACTGTTTCCCCTGCAATCCTTGCAACCGGTGGGATCTACAGCAGTGTCCATTCAAAAGAAACGGAAGCAGCGATCAGCGCCGGCGTTGCGGTTACCCTGGCCGGAATCGGCGGTGATATGGCAGCGAAGGATCAGGCTGCTGCTACGATGCCGGAAGATACGCTCGTAGTGGATGCATCTGACGCAGCCGGCACATCAGATGACGGTTATTTTGAGATCACAGAGGATATATTGGGACCGGAGGATACCATGGTGCTTGAAGGCGGCGAAGAGGAAAACACAGAGGAAACAGAGGAAGAAGCGCAGGAGGAAACGACAAAGCCTTCTTCCGGTGGCGGAAAACTTGTGGTGATCGACCCGGGGCATCAGGCAAAGGGAAACAGCGAAAAAGAACCCATAGGACCCGGCGCTTCCGAGACCAAGGCCAAGGTGACCGGAGGAACTCATGGCGATACTTCGGGACTCTATGAATATCAGCTGACTCTTACCGTTTCAGAAAAACTTCGGGATGAACTTGTCGCCAGAGGATATCAGGTGCAGATGACAAGGACTTCCCATGATGTGAATATCAGTAATTCCGAGCGGGCAGCGGTGGCAAACAACGCCGGAGCGGACGCTTTTATCAGGGTTCATGCAAACGGTGCTGAGAACACTTCGGCAAATGGTGCAATGACCATCTGTCAGACGCCCTCGAATCCGTATAACGGAAATATCTACAGCAAGAGCAGGGCACTTTCTGATGCAGTGCTGGATTGTTTTGTGGCAGCCACCGGCTGTAAAAAGGAAAAAGTCTGGGAAACCGACACCATGAGCGGCATCAACTGGTGCCAGGTACCCACCACCATCATCGAGATGGGGTATATGACAAATCCCACGGAAGATTCCAATATGGCATCTGCCGCTTATCAGAGTAAGATGGTCACGGGAATCGCCAACGGCATTGACCAATTCTTCGCAGGACAATGATGAGGACTGTTAATAATTTCGATAGACAGATCAAATAATAAAAATCATGAATACAGATACCATGAAAGAAACGCAACTGCATATAGATAAAGATGCTGTCCGTATTTATCTTCCGGATGCTGTACGGAAAATATTGAAGACCCTTGCAGATGCAGGATTTGAAGCCTATGCAGTAGGCGGCTGTGTCCGGGACAGTCTTCTTGGAAAAAAACCGAATGACTGGGATATTACTACCTCGGCTCTTCCGGTGCAGGTAAAAAAACTTTTTAAGAGAACGATAGATACCGGCATCGAACATGGAACCGTAACGGTGATGATGGGACACGAGGGATATGAGATCACCACATACCGGATTGACGGTATCTATGAGGACGGCAGACATCCGAAAGAAGTGATTTTTACGCCATCCCTTGAAGAAGATCTCAAGCGCAGGGATTTTACTATCAATGCCATGGCCTATAATGATACGGACGGTCTGGTGGATCTTTTCGGCGGTATTGCAGATATGGAAGCGAGAATCATTCGTGCTGTAGGGGAGCCGAAGGAACGCTTCTCCGAAGATGCTTTGCGAATGATGCGGGCCGTGCGGTTTGCTGCGCAGCTTGGCTACGAGATCGATGAAAAGACACAGGATGCTATCCGCACACTTTGCGGGACACTTGAAAAGATCAGCGCGGAACGAATCCGGACAGAGATGGAAAAACTGCTCATCAGCCGGAATCCGGATAAATTTGAATTGTTTTACAGGCTGGGACTTTCAAAGATCTTTTTACCGGAGTTTGACCGGGCGATGGAAACGCCTCAGCACAGTCCGCACCATTGCTACAGTGTAGGAGAGCACACTTTGGTCAGTATCAAAAACGTACCGGAAGACAGGATCTTGCGGCTTACCATGTTGTTTCATGATCTGGGAAAACCGCTCTGCAAGACCACGGATGAAAACGGAAGAGATCATTTTTACGGGCATCCGAAATTGTCTGCCACAATTGCGCAGAAGCGCATGAGAGCACTGAAGTTTGACAACGCTGCGACAGATATGGTAGTAACACTGGCGGAATATCATGATGTGCGTCCCGAGCCGACAGCCAAAGCAGTCCGGCGACTTCTATCCAAACTTGGTGAAGAGAAAATGCGGTTTCTTATGCAGGTACAAAGGGCGGATGTCAATGCGCAGAGCGATTATCAGAGACGGGAAAAACTGGGACGGATCACGCAGCTTGAACAGTGTCTGGATGAGATTATCGCAGGGCAGCAGTGTTTTACTATCAAAGACCTCGCCGTGGATGGAAAGGATCTGATAGAGCTCGGTTATCAACCGGGAAAAGAGCTTGGAAAAGAGCTGGCGGCACTACTGGAGATCGTGCTGGAGGAACCGAAGGAAAACGACAAGGAAAACCTGCTTCGGATCGCAGCACAGGATCTGACAGGAATCTGAACAGATGAAGAAAAACAAATTTACACATTTTGAATATTGTAACATCGTCCTGCTTTGTCTGTTTTTGGCAATGTTTCTGTCCGGTTGCGGAAAAAATGCGTCCGGTGGCGTACAGACGGATCCGAATGAAGATGTGGCAGGAGCCGGTGCAGCCATAGGTGACATGAGTGATATGGGAGCGACGGACGACGGTTTTCCGGCCGGTGATGAATTCGCTGCAGCCGATGGTTCCTTTGCCAAGGCTGACAGTCTTGACCGTGCCATCATCCGACAGGTTGATGAAGCAGGCGGCAGGCTTTTGCTTTATTCCAGACAGGCGAAGAAAAGCTACCTGCTGACCTACGATTCGGCAACATCCATCAAGGGTCAGAGAGGAGAAGAACTGGTTGCCGGACAGCTGCAAAGCGGCGATATGGTGACGACGGCTTTTGTAAAAGATACCCACCAGGCAAAGGGCATCTGGATGGATGAAGATATGACAAGGACAAACGATATTACCCGGTTTGCCTTGCATGTCATGGCGGGTACTGTGGAGATTGGGGACCAGGCTTATTCCCTGAGCAAGGACTGTCTGGTGTTATCGCGCGGAAAGCAGATGGAGTTTTCGGATATCAACGAAAGCGATACTCTTTCGGCTATCGGAACGGATAAGGAGATCAATGCCCTGGTGATCACCAGAGGACATGGTTATGTGCGGCTCATCGGAGCAGATGCTTTTGAGGGTGGCTTCGTGGAATTCGGACAGGATCTGATCCGCGAGGTAGGAAAAGATGCGCTCTATGTGGTGCCGGAGGGATCCTATCAGATGCTGATCTCAAAAGGCCATGACTCCGGTATGAAGGAGATTACGGTAATTCCTGATGAGGAGACGCAGGTTGATGTTTCTGATATCATCACGGATGCGGACAGAACAGGTCAGATCGTCTTTACCATTACGCCGGCGGGCGCTATGCTCAAGATCGATGATGAGGAAAAGTCCTATAGTGACGTGGTGGAACTGTCCTATGGCATCCATAAGGTTGTGGTTTCCATGGAAGGCTATCAGACCGTGACGCAGTATATCAAGGTCGGAGAACCCATGGCGAATCTTTCTATTGACCTGGAAAAAGGGAAAGACGGATCGGATGAAGACGGCAACACCTCAGATTCTTCTGTCAGCGAAAACACTGCTGCCCCAAGCGTGGCAACGGCATCTTCCGACGGGGAATATCGTGTATATATCGATGGTCCGGCTCAGGCAGAACTGTATGTGGATGATGTTTATATCGGCGTCGTGCCTACTTCCTTTGCAAAAAAAAGCGGCAAACATATCATCTCCCTCAGACGGGACGGATATGTTAACCGTAGTTATACCTTAGAAATAGATGACGGGAAAAATGATAACCATTATTCTTTCTCGTCCCTGAAATCTTCTTCCGCAACATCCGATGCGGATCTGGCGCAGAGCGCTCTGTCAACGCTGCTGGGAAATACGCTCTCAGGGCTGACTGAGTAGAGAGGGTTCTGTCAAATTGACAATCGATTTACCTCGTAGATTATAATAAAAGTGATAAGGTGACGACAGAAGAGAATTGCTTAGTCAACAAAACGGGAATCCCGGATTTTGCTGTACAGATTCAAATATTCCAGCAGGAGAGAAGCCTCCTGCTGGTTTTCATTTTGTAAAACTTCCCTGATGGATTCGGGCAGGTAAATCGAAGAGTTATCAATATTCTTACCGCGGACCAAATAATCTAAAGAGCAATCCAGCACATCACAGATATGGACAAGTTTCGGAACAGAAAACGAGGAGCGTCCGTTTTCTACGGCGTTAACATGTTTTGTGGTGACATCCAGAAGTTCTGCAAATTCTTCCTGCGTCATATTTTTATCATGTCGTAGAAGACAGATCCGGTCGCCGATATCTTTATATATTTGATCCATATAGTTCCCCTCTGAAAACGATGGTGCTTTTGTGTTTAGGTGTTCCGTAATTGATTTTCAATAGCGCTCAAAACGCCTGCATAGATTTATAGCCAATTGCCCATATATTTATGTATGTATAAAAAACAGTACACTATATATATTGTAGATGTGTTTTGCCGGTCGCGGAACTACAAAAAGGTGTTGTCAGTAAAACCTCACAGGTGTATAATATTTGAGTATGATGTGTGGATTGTGAAGAGTCCTGAAAGGGCTTGTTTTGCAATCGAATAATTGTTTTGAGAATAGGAGTAGGCATGAATCAGATATGTGGTAATTGTTTTCAAAACTATGATGGCGATGTGGGAATATGTCCTCATTGCCACTATGATAATCGAAGCGAACGCCAAGGTACGAATTGCCTGGATCAGGGCAGTATGTTGGCAGGACGATACTTGATCGGACGAGTGTTGGGCGTGGGCGGATTTGGCATCACATACCTTGCATTTGACAAGATTCTTGCGCAGATCGTTGCCATTAAAGAGTATTTGCCTGGTGAGTTTTCTACCAGAATACCGACACAGGCATTGGTAACTGTATATACAGGAGAAAAAGAAGAGCAGTTTCTGGCAGGCCAGAAACGTTTTATGGAAGAAGCCAGAAAACTGGCACGCTTTCAGAATCATGAAGGAATTGTACAGATTTACGATTGTTTTGAACTGAATAATACCTCCTATATCGCAATGGAGTATCTGAAGGGAAAAACGATCCAGGCGCTGATCAATGAAAAGGGCAAGTTTGAAGTTGATGCAGCGGTTGAGATCATTATTCAGGTATTGACTGCGCTGGAGGATGTTCACAAAATCGGGATCTTACATAGGGATATTGCTCCGGATAATATTATTATCACGGATGACAATAAGGTGAAGCTTTGCGATTTCGGAGCAGCCAGATATGCAACAACTTCTCATTCGAAGAGTTTGTCGGTGGTGATCAAACAAGGGTATGCGCCGGTTGAGCAGTATCGCAGTAAAGGAGATCAGGGACCTTGGACTGATGTATATGGCACGGCGGCAACATTGTATAAGATGATCACCGGCGTTACACCTGAAGATTCGATGGAGCGCTATGTGAAAGATGAATTGGTGCTGCCGTCCAAAATGGGCATCAAAATCAGAAAAAATACAGAAAACGCAATCATGAATGGCCTGAACATTCAGATTGAAGGACGATATAAGAGCGCAGGCGAATTCGCCAGGGCGTTGTCTTCCAAAACAGTGAAGCTTCAGACAACCAAAGTAAAAGCAGTTGACGTGGGTAAGATGCCGATTGTTGCAAAGGTGGGAATCGCTGTAGGCATACTGGCAGTTGCATCGATCCTTGTTTTGTTTAAAACTGGTTATTTTGATAAAGATGTGCAGACATGGGGATCCAGTCAATTGGCAGAAGGTCAATACAGGGTGCCGAACATTATCAATATGGGATTGATCGAGGCACAGGCAGCGGTTGAGGAATCTCATCTAAGCTTTGTAATAGTAGATAAAGAGTATTCTGACGAAATCCCCAAGGATAAGGTCCTGGGACAATCCATAAATGCGGGAAGTGTTGCAAATGAAGGAGAATCCATAGAGGTCACCGTTAGTGGAGGGACGAAAAAAGACGAGATCCTTGACAATATGAAGGAAGACGAAACCTTAATGCCGGATGTGCAATACAAAAGCGAAGAAGAGGCTACGAAAACGCTAGAAGCTGCAGGGCTGAAAGTGAATATTTCCTATGAAGAAAGTGAAACCGTTGAAGAGGGAAAGGTAATCAGCCAGGATGTGGAAGCAGATCAGGTTGTAAAGAAAGAAAAAGAGATTACCCTGCTGGTCAGCAAGAAACCGGAAGTGAAAAAAGAGGAAGTAAAGAAAGAAACTAAGAAAAATACAAAGAAAACCACTGTAACAACATCGGAAGCGCCTGCAGCAACACCGGATCCCCAGCCTGCACCGACACCGCAGCCGGATCCTCAGCCCCAGCCTCAACAGTCTGCGCCTGCAGATGATGGCAACTGGCAGACAAATTTTGATTTGGCATGGTAAGGGAATAAAAATATGATTGTATGGAGTCAGATCAGCGACAAAGGCGGCAGAGGACATAATGAAGATTATGTCGGTGAGATAGTACATAAGGACAGGGCATGTTTTGTTCTGGCTGATGGCTTGGGCGGACATGGAAAAGGGGAAGTCGCATCCCAATTAGTTACGGAGAGCATTCTGGATACGTTTGAAAATGATTATACCAGAGACGGTTTTCTGGAAAATGCCTTTGATAAAGCACAGAATAAGCTGTTGGAGGAACAAAGAAAACAAGGAAAACCGGATGAAATGAAAACTACAGCAGTTTGTCTTCAGATCGATGGGGATGAAGTAAGATGGGGGCACTGCGGTGATTCCAGGCTGTATGTGATAAAAGGGAAGAAAATCCTTCAAAGGACTCTGGATCACAGCGTACCGCAAATGCTGGTGTTTGGGAGAGAAATCCGGGAAAAGGATATTCGCTTTCATGAAGACAGGAACAGGCTTCTGAAAGTCATGGGTATTGAGCAGGACAAAAAGCTTTATGAAGTGTCAGAATGGCATGAGTATTCTGATAAAACAAGATTCCTGATGTGCAGCGACGGCTTTTGGGAATTCGTTCTTGAAAAAGAAATGGAAAAAACATTGAAGAAGTCAGACACGCCTGAAGGCTGGCTTCGTGAAATGGAAAAGATCGTCTTAGAAAGAGGAAAAGGAAAAGAACAGGATAATTATTCAGCTATAGCGGTTTGGATGGAATAGTACAAATGGGCATTATGAGTGATGATGACAACAAAACACTGATGTTGTTTGATGAAAACAACGAACATGATTCAAAAAAGCAGGAGAGTTGGTCGCAGTATCCTTCCACATCTTCCGGATACAAAAAGAAAGAGGCAATCCAGCGGGAACTCTATCATTTGAAAGAGGGAGCAACGCTTTCTCTCGGCAGATATGAGATTCGGGATGTAATTGGTTTTGGCGGTTTTGGTATGACCTACAGTGCCATCGACCATACTTTGGAAAAAAAGGTGGCGATTAAAGAGTATTATCCTGCCAGCCTTGTTAACAGAGTAGCAGACACTAACCGTGTTGAGGTATTTTCTCCCAAAAGAGAGTCAGAATTTAAAAAGGGATTGGACAGGTTCCTTGGAGAAGCGAGAAATCTGGCAAAGTTCGCAAATGTTCCCAATATTGTCAGCGTGTATAATTTTTTTGAAGAGAATGGCACGGCCTATCTTGTCATGGAATATTTGGATGGCATGACATTAAAAGAGTACACTGCGGCAAAAGGCGGAAGACTGGATTGTGAACTTGCGGTACGGATCACTCGGGATGTGATAGCTGCACTTAAGGTTTTGCATAAACAGAGCATTTTGCACAGAGATATCAGCCCGGACAACATATTTGTTTGCAAAGACGGAGTGATCAAGCTGATCGATTTTGGTGCAGCAAGGTTTTCGGCCAATCCTGAAGAAGAGAAAACCTTATCAGTCGTGTTAAAGCCCGGATTCGCGCCGCCTGAACAGTATAGGTCAAAAGGCAAGCAGGGACCCTGGACAGATATTTATGCCCTTGGAGCAACCTTGTATCGTACAATAACGGGCATGGTTCCGGAGGAGTCGGTTAATCGTACTGCCAAAGATGAACTGAAAGAGCCCAAAGCTGTTTATCCGGTTATACCGGATTATCTCAGTAAAATCATTATGAAGTGCATGGCGTTGCAGCCACAGATCCGTTTTCAAAATGTTGCCGATCTGGAGATCAGCTTGGTGAAAAAGAAAAAAGTGGCATCTGTTAAGGGCGAGATTCTGCGGCGCCGAATTATCAGAGCAGTTATCGTTGCGGCTTTCGTAGCTATTCTGGGGATTGCCGGAATCAGGGAATTCATGGCGATTAAGAAAAACCAGAACAAAGCAACGCTTGTTCCTTGCAGCATTGAGGTATGGTGTCCAATTCCGGAAGGGATGACGCAAGAGGATATTGAAAAAGACTTTTCGGACAGCGGAGAGGAGTTTTCAGAGACTTATCCGGCGGTTTCGGTCAATGTCACCTATATCCCCGAAAGAGAATATGCTGATCAGATCAGGAATGCGGCTGCTGCAGGAAATATGCCTAATGTATTCGAGGCCTCCATGTTGGATAGTTATGAAAACATATCTTTTGCCGATCTGTCGGATACATATGCTATGTTGAACGAAAGCGATTACAAGATTGGCGGTTTTCAAACACTGTATAACAGCTGTCAGATACCGGTTGGATTTGACATGGCTGTTTTGTATGAGAACACAACAGTATCCGGCAAGACCCCGGAAAACGATAAGCAGGGTTTTTTGAACGGGAAATCCAAATATTATGTAGGAACGGTCGCAGATTATCCTGAGATCCAAAGACAGTTGGCCGGAGTCTACGGCGTCAGTAAAGTAGATTCGCCAAAAGTGGGGTTATGTCATGTTTGGGCGGCTTTGTCAACGCAGGAGGATGTGACAAATGCATCTGTCAGGTATCTGTATTATCTGATGAGCCAGCATGCGCAGGATACACTGTTTCTTGAGGGAGATCAGGGACTGCCGCTATACAAACCGACATTTGATACTTATTTGGAATTGAATCCCGATCTGGCTTTTTTGAAAGAAGAGACTGTTTCAGCGGATGAAAATTCTGTATATGGAATTTTGGATTCGGATTTGGAAGAAATATATTCCGGGTTGAAATAATGGAGACAGAAAATGGTTTATATAATCGTCGCCGTAGCTATCATTGCTGTGATCAGCACCATAATCAAGGTCAACCGGTATAGATCTGAGAAGAAAGAGATTGCAGGAAAAGCAGAGCATAAAATGCGGGAGGAAGCGCTTGACCGGGCAATTCTGAATAAAGATTATGTGGGTGGAAACAATAACGTATCTGCGGCTGTTCCGTATGAGGTTGATTATAGATCCGAACCTGCGGGTCAGGGCAGTGATGCCGGACACACTGCGGGAAAAGGGATGACGTTGCAGATTATAGAAAACAGTGAACTGTCCAGCAAGAAATACGTCTTCGATCCGAATAAAATAATCCGGATCGGCACGCTGGAGGGAAAAAATCAGATAGTTATCAGAGAATTAGGGTTGCCGCCTATACAGTGTGAGATCAAAAGAGCGGACAATAAGATTTATATTCGGAGTCTGGAAAGCCCGGGCGCAGTCCATTTGGAAAGAAAAAAGAAAGAGCTTGAGATCCGGGAAGGACCGATTGAGATTAAAACGGGGGATTGCATAATAATCGGAAAAACAAAGCTTGAACTGCGAATTCTAAAAATGGGTAAGGGGGTATAGCAGGGCATGAGTGTAGTAGTAACCGTCTATAGCACAAAGGCATTCAAGGAGTTTCTTCTTCCGGCAGTAGATAATTCTGATCATAGTCTGCTGCTTCACAGTACGTTATTTGGCCTTCCTGATGATTATGAACTGAAAATGGAAATCATCAACGGGAAATGGTATTTCCTTCGTGATGAGGATACGGTCTTTCACTACGTTGTGAAAGAAGCGGATTATGCCGGTGAAGCGTTGGAAGACGGTGATGTTTTATATACGGAACCGGTTTCCGGAAACAGAATTTCCATTATTGTCAGGGAAACTGCGGACTTTTTCGCGGTGTTCAAAAAATATGATCTTCGAAGCGGTCGGGACATTACGATCGGAAAAGATCAGAGTAATGTGTTCAGTTATAATTTCTTTGGTCTGGTATCCAGAAATCACGCAAAAATCGCCAAAAAGGGAAATCAATATGTAATCTTTGATGAAAGCGCGAACGGGACATTCGTTAATTCAAAAAGAATTGTCGGCAATTGTCAGCTTTCATTTGGAGACTGCATTGACATATTCGGTCTCAGAATCGTCTTTCTGGGTTCTTTTATAGCGGTCAATACCATGGTCAAGGATCTGATGATCCAGGATAAGTTATTGACGGTGTATCAGCCTGTACTTCCATCAGATGAACCGGAAAGAAGAAAAAAGAAACCGCAAAAGGTGCTTTTCCACAGATCGCCCAGGAACATTCCCAAAATTGAAACTGAGCCGGTAGAGATTGAGGCGCCGCCTGCGCCCCAGACACGTGAGATGCAGCCTACATTTCTTGCCATCGGTCCTTCTATGACAATGGCGCTTCCGATGTTGATGGGCTGTGCGCTTTCCATTTACAGTACGAGGCTGAATGGCGGAGCAGGAGCGGGCGTTTTTATGTATACAGGCCTTGTGACGGCAATCGGTTCTGCGCTGACCGGTAGTATTTGGGCTGTGGTTAACATGAAACAGGCCAAAAAGAAAAACAAGGAAGAAGAGAATAAGCGATTTGAGGCATATGGCCAGTATCTGGTAAAAGTCACTAACGAGATCAAAAGCAAATATGAACGGAACATAGCAGGAATGCATGCAATGTATCCGGAAGCTGCTGTTTGCTGCGGATACACCAACAAATCGCCGGAATTGTGGAATCGAAATAACCGGCATGAAGATTTTCTGACAGAGCGTCTCGGTACCGGAGCATTGCCGTTTCAGGTAAAAATTGATATTCCGAAAGAACGTTTTAATCTGGTCAATGATTCTCTTGCCGAAAAACCGAAGATGATCCGGGAAAGTTACAGAATGATGCAGAACGTGCCGGTCTGTGTTGATCTGTATGGAAACAAGCTTGTCGGTATTGTGGGCGGAAGGAGCCATATCGGCTGCTATCCCATCATGCATGCGCTGTCAGCGCAGATTGCTGCCTGCAATTGTTATACAGATGTCAAACTGGCATATATTTATGATGAGACGACTGAAACCGGCGAAAATGTCTGGGGATTTACAAAATGGCTGCCGCATGTTTGGTCGGAGGACAAGAAAACAAGATATGTAGCGGGAAACAAGAATGACGCCAGTGAAGTGTTATATGAGATCACGAATGTATTAAGAATGCGTGCCGAAGATAAAACACCTTCGTCTTCGACAAATAAAGAGGTTATTCCAAAGCCGTATTACATTCTGTTTCTGGAGAATCCGGATTCGCTCGAAGGAGAACTGATCTCTAAATATATATTTGATAATGAGAGTAATTGCGGCATCACTACGATCATGATGACTGAAAGCGTTGAAGAACTTCCGAACGCCTGCGAATTCATAATAGAGAATACGCCTTCCTATTCCGGAATGTACAGTGTGGCAGATGGACTTGAGGATCGGATACAGATTCATTTTGATCACACTGAAGGTAAGAATCTCGAGCAGTTTGCCAGAAGGCTGTCACAGATTGAGGTCAAAGAAGTGGAAACCGGTGGAGAGATTCCCAGCGTTTTGACCTTCTTCGACATGTATGGAGTGAATCATTTATCAGAATTTAATGTAATAGATCGTTGGAGAAAAAACCGTACATACGAAACGATCAAAGCTCTTGTCGGACAGAAAGCCGGCGGTACGGATTGTTATCTGGATGTGCATGAAAAATACCACGGTCCTCATGGCCTTGTAGCGGGTACTACCGGTTCCGGTAAAAGTGAGACGCTGCAGACCTATATGTTGTCTTTGGCACTGAATTACAGTCCTGATGATATCGGCTTCTTTATTATTGACTATAAAGGAGGCGGTATGGCTAACCTGTTCAATGGTCTTCCGCATATTCTGGGGCAGATATCCAACCTTTCCGGGAATCAGGTACGGCGCGCAATGGTATCCATTAAGAGCGAGAATCTGCGCAGACAGAGGATCTTCAATGAGCATGGCGTAAACAATATCAATCTCTACACGCGGCTGTTCAAGAATAATGAAGCAAAAATACCTGTTCCTCATCTGTTTATCATAATCGATGAGTTTGCGGAGTTGAAGCGCGAAGAGCCTGATTTTATGCGTGAGCTGATCAGCGTGGCGCAGGTCGGACGAAGCCTTGGCGTACATTTGATCCTGGCAACGCAGAAGCCCAGCGGAACGGTAGATGACAATATCTGGAGTAATTCAAAATTCCGTCTTTGCCTGCGCGTGCAGGACAGACAGGATAGTACGGATATGCTGCATCGGCCGGATGCTGCATATATCACGCAGGCAGGACGCTGTTATCTGCAGGTGGGCAATGATGAATTGTTCGAACTCTTCCAGTCGGCCTGGAGTGGTGCGATCTACAATGAAGAAGAGGGAAGCATTCAGACTGAGATTGCCAAAATGCTTGGTGAGAACGGAAAGGCTGCTTTGGTCGGCAGTCATGCCAAGATAAAACAAAAGGAAAGAGCACGCCGGACCTGGATCAGTCAGTTGCTGGGCGTAATTCAGGCCGCAGCTGGGCAGATGCACTGCGATATTCGTACTGTACTGGCTGATAAGACGGTTGAAGCTGAACTGTCCAGACGGACATTTGCATTTATGACTGAGCGGGGGATCGAATATCCGGACAATGAGTTTAATCAGCGGCGGATGCAGGATCTTGTGGGCATTTATGCGGAAGTGATCGCCGGATCAAATAACGGATATGACGGGATGGAACTGAATGAGATATCAGATCTCGTGATACGCAGAGCTATGGCAGAAGGAAAGAAACTGCCGGAGATGAAGGAAAAGACGCAGCTGGATGCAGTAGTGGAGTATCTTGGTCGCGTGGCCAAGGACAATGGCTATATCAACAATCTGATGCTGTGGCTCCCTGTTTTGCCGGAAATGCTTTATCTTCACGAATTGAGCGGATACGATGCGCATGAGTTTAATGATGGCGGATGGATCAGGGAATCGAATGGCTTCACATTAGAAACGATCGTGGGACTTTATGATGATCCGGTTAATCAGGCACAGAATCCGCTGGTAATCGATTTGGCAAAAGACGGAAATCATGCCATCATCGGTACGGTAGTATCCGGTAAGAGTACATTCCTGCAGACCTATATTTATTCGCTTGTGAACAGGTATGCTCCGGATGTTGTGAATCTGTATCTGTTAGATTATTCCAGCAATATGCTGTCTGCATTTGATGGCCTGGCTCATGTGGGCGGCGTGATGACGGAAAATGACGAAGAAAGAGTTTCCAAGTTCTTCACTATGATGGATACCATCGTACAGGAGCGGAAAAGACTGTTTAAGGGCGGCAGCTACAGCCAGTATATTCAGGCGAATGGAGTTACGGTTCCGGCTATTGTGATCGCTATCGATAACATGGCTGCATTCAGGGCAAAAACAAACAGCGCTTATGATGATGCGCTATTGACATTATTGAAGGAAGGCGTGGGTTATGGAATTTTCATTATTGCTACGGCTGCCGGCTTCAGCATGAATGAAATTCCGAATCGCATGGGCGATAATTTCCGGAGTATCATCTGTCTGGAAATGAATGATAAATTTGCATATACAGATGCCCTTAGAACCTTGCATCTCGATGTGCTTCCCGAAGAAAATGTCAAGGGCCGTGGTCTTGCGAAGATTGGTGAATCCATTCTTGAGTTCCAAACAGCATTGTCCTTCGAGGCAGATGACGACTTTAAGAGGAGCAAGGCAATTAAAGAACGCTGCAACCAGCTGAACAGCGCCTGGACCGGCAAAAAGGCCAGGGCAATTCCGGAGATTCCGGAGAATCCGGTTTGGAGTGAGTTTGAGAAGCTTCCAGAATTTGATTCCATGATTCAGGAAAGCAGCAGGCTTCCTGTGGGATATGATAAGAAGAATGCAACTGTATACGGCATCAATCTGATGAGAACCTATACCTATCTGATCTCCGGAAAGGGAAGAACCGGAAAGACGAATGCACTTCGTTTGCTGATTCTGTCAGCGGCACATTTGGGAGGCAAGATCGCAGTGATCGATTTTGCGGGTGATCTCAGGGGAGTCAGTGAGAAAGTAGATGCAAGGTACATTAGTACCAATCAGGAGCTTTTCGACTATTTTATGGAAATATCACCGGATTTCAAAGCCAGAAATGTGGATAAAAAAGACTTCACGACCAGAGGCTTCTCGGATGAAGAGATCTATGAGAAGATGCAGATTCACGAAAAACTGTATCTCTTCATTGGCGATCTGAACGAATTCGTATTCAGAGTACATAACCCCGGCGAAGGTGTTGGAGCCATGGCACCGTTTGTTTCCACTTTGCTGGATAAGGGAGCCATGCATAATGTCTACTGGTTCGGATGCCTGAATCAGGACGATATGTCCAAGTCCGCCGGATTGGATGTAATGAACCTTTTCGTACGGAGCAAGAAAGGTATGCATCTGGGTGGCAATGTTTCCGCGCAAAGGTATCTTGCTTTTGATCATGTACCTTATCTCGAACAGAGTAAATCACAGAAACCCGGAATAGCCATGTTGTCTACAGATGAGGAAGAAAGCACCAATACGCTGGTTCTTCCGTTCTACAAGGCTGATTCCGTGGGATGACAGGTTTGATCTGAAAAATACGAAAGCAGAAAATACTGATATATTATAAGAAAGGAGCAGATATGATTCTGGTGGATATCTCAGTACCCAGTGTTGATAAAGTATATGATTTCCAACTTAGTGAAACCGCGCAGATCGGAGTGGTCATTGAGGAGATCGCGGAGATCATCGGGCAAAAAGAAAGGACAGAAATCGTCGGCGATGTCAGCATGCTGCAGCTTTGTGACAAAAACGCGCAAATAGTATTGCCCAGAAACCGTACTTTTTCTGATTGCAACATACATACAGGTGACAGTTTGATCTTGATCTGACAGAGAGGAGGGAAGCAACATGCACAATATTATAGCAGTAAACACAAGTACATTATCGTCAGACATTGAAACTATGCAGACGCAGCTGAATGCCGTAAAAAAGGCTGCAGGAAAGATGTATGATTCTGTCAATGTGCTCAATTCCATGTGGGAAGGTCCGGCACATGATGCATTTGTGACGCAGTTCATGACTGATCAGAAAGACATGCTTGCTCTTTGTGATACGATCCAAAAGA
>JAFZNL010000238.1 GCA_017550925.1 Lachnospiraceae bacterium
ATGAAGGGATCGACGATTCGTAGGTCATTCCTATGTATCTGACGGTCAGGGAAGGGAACGCATCCGACGGAAGTGATCACACCTGGGAGGAGATCAACAAATATTCAGTCTATGATTATGACAAGATGGGAGTAGACCGTTACAAGGTAGAAGGCATCTTGCAGGTGGATCAGGCCGGTAACGGGATCGGCAGCACGGACTTTGGCTACAATACGAAGGTGCCGAATGTGACGGTGCAGATCAGGGGGCAGACCTCTTCGAGAAGCACCCAGAAGAATTTCAAGATCCATGTCAAGGATGGATATGGCGAATGCCTTGGCCTTCGGACGATGGCACTGAACAAGCATGTGGCGGATCCGGGTCGGTTTGCCAATAAGATGTGCTATGACCTATTGGAAACCATCCCGCAGCTGATGAGCTGCCGAACCTACTTTGTGCACCTGTATGTGAAAGACGAGACTGCCTCAGGCAGCGGTGAAGATTACAGGGACTATGGACTTTTTACCATGACAGAGCCCATTAACAGAAGGTACTTGAAAACCCATGGTCTGGATGAAAACGGCCAGCTGTACAAGGTGTCGTTTTTTGAGTGGAATCAGATCGATGTGATCATGGAGGACCAGGATAGCAGCCGCTTTAACAGGGATGCCTTTGAAGACTATCTGAAGATCAAGGGCGATGAGGATGTATCCAAACTGCAGGAAGTGATCAAAAAACTGCACACCTACAGTATTCCCATCGATGAGATCATATCGCAGCATTTTGATGAAGAAAACCTCTGTTACTGGATGGCCTTTAATATCTTAAACGGCAATTATGACGTGGGTGCGCGAAATGTTTATCTGTACAGTCCGCTGAATTCGGAGAAGTTCTATATGCTCTGCTGGGATATGGACGGATCCTTTAAGAACGGATTTTTTGAGAACTATCAGGACCATATCGGTGAGCCCTGGACCAGGGGCATGACCAAGTTCCTGGGACTGAAGCTGACCAACCGCATGCTGAAAGAAGAAAAATACCGGATGAAGCTAACGGCAGCCATCGAGGATCTTTACAGAAACTATATGGATCCCCAGACTGTATCGGAGATGGCAGACGCATACAGCAATATTGCCCTGCCTTTTGTGGTTTCTCAGCCGGACCAGGAAAATGCGGGGATCAAGGAACCTGAGGAATATCTGAAGTTTACCGGTCATCTCGGAGACGAGATCTCGGAGAATTATCGAAATTATTATGAAACGCTGACAAAACCCTGGCCGTTTTTTGTGAACGATCCCATACCCAATACAGATGAGGGGACGCTGGAGCTGAGCTGGGAGGCCGCGTACGACTGCGACGGCGAGGAAGTTCATTACGATTATATCCTGGCAAGGGATGAGTATTTGGAGGATGTGGTGGATAGCGGCAAAGGACTGCTGCTGCCGACAGTGACAGTTTCGCTGCCGGAGCCGGGAACCTATTATCTGAAGGTGCGGGCCATCAATGCTTCCGGATTTTATTCCGAGTGCTTTGATTATATCTCAGACAGGGATGAAGGCGATGTATTTGGCTGTTACAGATTCCGGGTAGAATCTGACCGTTCCATTACTGTGGAAGAATCTGTAGAATAGATAGATATGTAAAATTTTGAGCAAGACCGATATGGATCAGCGAAGTAAATAAGCGATTGAATTCTGGTGAAACGAAAATGAGAAACAGAGCTGGTATGAAAATGAAACGATTAAAGAAACTGAATCAGGCAGGCATTGTCTTGTTGCTGCTGTGGGTGGCGCTGTTTGCTGCCGGCTGTGGCAAGGCCAGTTATGAAAAGGCGCCTGTCAGTGACCATATTGCGGTGCAGGATAAAGCTGCGCTTTATACAGAACCCATGGAGGAGCCGGTTTTATATCTGACGGTGGGGAAAAATGAAGGCGGCAGGAAGAGCGAGCATATCTGGGACGAGATCAACGGCTATTCCCTGGACTGGTACGATCAAAATGAGATCAAACCCTACGAGTGCGATGCACTGGTGCAGTTCGGAAATGAAGAAGGCCCCACAAAGGATGGCTATGGATTTACGGACCTGTCCTCTAATGCAAAGGTCCGCCTCACCGGCAAAAAAGCCAGCCTGCGCCAGCAGAAAAGCTATAAGATCACCATCTACTCCGATGCCGGCAGCATCGACGGCATGAAGAGCGTACTGTTGCAGAAATGCTTTACAGATCCTTTCCGCTTTACCAATAAACTTGTGTTTGATCTGATGCAGGAGAGCGATGCGCTGATGTCGGTCAGAACGCAGTTCGTGCATCTGTATGTGAAGGATGAGACGGAAGGAAAAAAGACACTGTTTGAGGATTACGGCCTCTACACCATGACCGAGACCATTAATAAGCGGTATCTGAAAAACCGGGACCTCGACAGTTCCGGAGAGCTGTATAAAGCCGTTGACCTGGATTTTACCCGTCATGAAGATGTACTGCTGCCTGCAACGGATGCTTCCTATAGTGAAGAGAAGTTTGAGCAGATCTTAGAGCCTAAGGGCAGTAACGATTACAGCAAACTCCTGCGGCTTTTGGATGCGGCAAACGATGAAGAGCTTTCCATTGAAGAACTGGTGGATACCTATTTCGATAAAGAGAATCTCTATACCTGGATGGCATTTAATATCCTGATGGGAAATACGGAAACGGCAACGGAGAATTTTTACCTCTATTCTCCCACGGGAACAGAGAAATTCTATATCATTCCCTGGGATAATGACGGGGCCCTTCGCCAGGACTATGAAAAACTGCGGGATCCGGACTATTCCGAAGGCTGGAAGAAGGGAATCCATATCTACGCACAATCGAAGTTATTTTCGCGGATCCTGCAAAGCAGCGTGTGCGTGGATGAGCTGAGCAGCTACGTGGAAAAACTACATGGCGGTATCCTTTCCGGTGACCATGTGCAGGCAAAGGCAAAGGAGCTTGGCGGGCATGTGACGCCCACGCTGTATAAGATGCCGGATATGGTTTTTGCCAGAGTGACAGAGGAAAACTATAATAAATTAATAGATGCGATCCCGGCCAGGATTGACAGCCTGTATCAGGCTTATTATGATTCGGTCAAGACGCCGGGTCCTTTCCATATCCATGCGCCGGCCTTAAAGGATGGCGATATCGTCTTTTCCTGGGATCCGTCAGCTACGCCCGGCGGAAAAGTGAGGTACTCTCTCTTTATCGCGGATTCCTGGGATTTTGAAAGCAAGGTGACAGAAGAGCGAAGCATAAAAGAGTGTGAGTATGTGGTAGGACATCTGCCGCCGGGGCAGTATTTTGCCCAGGTGAGTGCCCAGTCGGAGGATGGTCACAGCCAAAGCGCGTACGAAAGCTACCGGACGGAGAAGGATTCCGTTGTGGA
>JAFZNL010000239.1 GCA_017550925.1 Lachnospiraceae bacterium
GACTGGGGCGCCGCGGAGATCTCATCGAGAAACAGGATGTTGACCACGTCATCCGATGCATCCATCTCAAAGATCTTGGGTCTGAGCCATACCGCCAGCGTCTTATCCGCATTTGCGGTGGGTATACCGCGCAGGTCAATAGGATTAAACATCAAAAGCCTGACATCCGTGATATTCACTTTCTTCCCTGTCTTTTCTGCTATGCGCTCTCCAATCTGCCTGACTGCCTGGGATTTTCCGACGCCGGGCGGTCCCCAGAGCATGACGGAGGGCATGCTCCGGATGGAAAGTCCTGACCGGATGACCGTCCCATATGCATCTGCCAGAAGGCTTACCAGTTTTCCTGCCGAAACAGCAGGCAAGTTTTTTTGCTGTAATTCACTCATTTCCACTTCACCCCCAACTCATTATCAATCTGTTGAATCCTTTGTTCCAGCAGCTCAATCTGCTGCGTATAGTCTTCCCTTTTGTCCAGCTGATCATGGATCGCGTTCACCCTTGCCTCGTCTTTTTCAAGTGCCAGATTCATTTTTTCTAACTTTTCCGGCAGTGCTTCGAGGAAATAGTCGATACGCATCAGGTTACCCATCTGGGTATCTGCCATTTCAATCTGGTATTTCCCTGCGCGGGAGAGCCAGATATAAGGTTTCAGCTCGCTCATGCCGCTTGGCAGGAGGATCTCAAAGCCCCTGTATGTGGTGAGCCTGCGCTCCGTATCCATAAAGGCATTCTCTTTGACCGCAGTATTGAGCATCTCACGCATCAGCCTTCTTGACTCTGCCTCCTGCTCTTTTTCCGCCGTTGTTTCCGCCGGCGGGTTTTTCTCCTTCCACTGAAGGTACCATTCCATGTCCTGCCTGCATTCTTCTATCTTCTCCTTCCGGGATGAAATTCTGTCCGGCAGATCTGCCAGTTCCTTCTCCATGGCAAGCTGTGCTTCCACAGACTTACGCCTAAGTGACAGGACTCTGGAAAGCTCGTTCTGGGTCTCTACCCTTTCCTTTACCAGCGGATTTCCCACTGCCAGCGCTTTCACCTCTGCATAATTCAGAACGGTATCTGCGATGTCCGTTTCCTCCCTGACGCCCAGGGAACCCGACAGAAGGTCCGAGATAAACCGCTGCTTAGTCTCCAACAGCTGCCAGGAATAGGCATCAAAACTGCCCTCCGTGATATAACGGAAGATCTTGACCTTCGGATTCATGTTTCCCTGCCTCAGGATGCGTCCTTCCCTCTGGGTCATATCCGCCGGTCTCCAGGGCACATCCAGATGATGCAGGGCGATCAGACGGTCCTGAATGTTGACACCCAGCCCCAGTTTGAAGGTGGATCCGATCAGGATACGGATCACACCCTTCCTGACCTTGGAAAAAAGCGCATTTCTCTTTACCTGGGTTTCCGCATTATGGATAAATTCGATCTGCTCAGCCGGGATACCCCGCCTTATCAGGCTCGCCTTTAATTCATCGTAAAGGTTAAACCCTGCCTTCGGTGTCGAAATATCACAAAACACCAGCTGCGTGCTCTTGCCCGCCATGGTTTTATAGTAAATATCAGCAACATTTTCCGCACAGCGCTCAACCTTTGAATAAGGGTTAAACACCGCATTCTTATTGACCAGGCGAAGGTCAATGGCTGCCTGATGTCCGCGATTGGTGATCAGCAGCATGTTGTCCTCGCTGCGGTCCACCAAACCACGCCGCACCAGATATGCGCGCTCCGAAAGCTCCTCGAGATAGTCCTTCAGCTCCTGCGTCATCCCAACCATCGTATCCGCATAACCGTCATGTTCGGGAATCCCGTCACTTACTTCCACCTGATGGAAATCCGCGATCATGCTCAGGAGCGATGTCAGCTCCGGCAGGTTATGGAATTTGGAAAAACGGGTGGCAAGCCTGTAGGAATTGGTATCCACATCAATTTCAAACTCCGTTTCCCGCTCAGCAAACATGCCCACCCAGCTGTCAAAGCTGCCCAGGTCCAGCATGGCGAGTTCCCCGCTCTGGAGATAGCTCTGCATGATATAGGCATCCGTAACAGAATTGGTGATGGGCGTGCCCGTTGCGAGTACAACGCCTTTGCCGTCGTTATTCTTCTGGACCAAGTGGACCTTGTCCATCATATCCTTGCATTTCTTCGAGCCGGCGCTGTTGATGCCGAGCACCTTGCTGGTTCTGGTCTCGATGGGCACATTCTTGAAATTGTGAGCTTCATCCACAAAAAGTCTTTCGATCCCCAGCTCGTCAAAGCAGATGACATTTGCCGTTTCATCCGGCGAAACCGCCATCTCGGACAGCTCCTTTGAGATTTTCTTTTTCTTTGCCCTCACAATGGCGGTAACAGAGCCGGGCTTTTGCAGTTCATCATCCACCTGCTTTTTCTGTTCCCGCAGCTGCTGCATATAAAACTCCTTCGACAGAGGGATCTGCTCAAAACAGCTGTAGGCTATAATGATGCCGTCATAGTCCAGCTCCCGGATCATCCGAAGGACGTTCTGCCGCTTTTCCGGCTTGAAGGTTTTCGGCTCCACCACCAGCAGCTTCGCGTCGGGATACATCTCATAAAAGATCTTTTCCCACTGCCCAATGATGTTATTTGGCACGACGTACATGATCTTTTTGGCTGCCCCCATGCGCCTCTGTTCCTGGCCGGCGGCGATCATGATATACGTTTTGCCTGAACCGACATCATGCGCCAGAAGTGTATTGGGGGTAAACAAAATCCTGGCTACCGCATTTTTCTGATACGGATACAGATTGACACTGTCCGACATGGAAGGGAATTCCAAAAACGAACCATCAAAGATCCGTCTTCTGATACAGCCATAACGGTCCTCAAAAATGTCCTCCAACCGCTTCTTCCTCTCCGGATCAGACCAGACCCATTTCTGGAAATACTCGATCATCTTCTTCTGTTTTTCAACGGCTGCCAGCGTATCCGCCTTGTTGATAATGCGCTTTTTTCCGGAGGATCCTGACCCGCCGCTGACTTCATCGGTCACCGTGATGGTCTTCATGTTCAGGGTCTTTTCCAAAATATGGAGTGCTTCCATTCGTTCCGTTCCCCAGACATAGGAAACCGACACATCGTGATGATACCTGGATTTCGCCGGGATCTCCCAGGTTCCTGTCAGTTCATTGTGCTTGGTTTTGTAGAGCTTGATCACCTCTTCCCTGTATTTTTCGTTGTAAAAAAACACATGCTCCAGCGGATCTCCCAGCATGCTCAGCATAAATTCATCAATGATGTCCGCCGGGAGCCAGGGCGATCCCAGGGTGACATAGATATCCTTTGAAGGGACAGCCGGCGGCATAACCTTCTCCAATGCTTCCAGATTCCGGGCAAAATATCCATGATACAATTTATTTGCTTCATCTGCAGCCTTCCACTTCCTGACCAGATTGCCGGACAGGTATTCATCGGCTGTTTCCCAGCCCTTGTAAAAACACTCTCCCCAGGTCTCGGGATTCTGATAGATCACTCCCGCCAGCGTATTGATCACGGTTTTGTAATCCGCACCGGTTATAGATGCAATAAACTCAATATCCACCCTTCCCAGCGTAAGCAGGCAGTGAGTCAGGGCATCGGGGATACTGTCATAATGTACATCCTTTGTCCTTTCATCCTGATCAAAGAGGTTCTCCCAATCCATAGGAAGATCCATGCAGGTCACATCCTGCACATGATCGTCATCCTCTATGTCATATCCGACATCGCCATCCCCGAATATCATGTCTTCATCCACAGGATCATGAAACATCCAGTTATCCTCCGGCTGCTCCACCTTGTCCTGCTGTTCCATTTTGTCCTGCTGTTGCATTTCTTCAAAAAAATCAAAAAACTGCGACAGCGTTAATTGCCCTGCTAACTGCCCCATCTTTTTACTCATTTCCATCTTTTTCACCTCGCACCCAAACACACATCTTCAGATCCATCGTCCCAGCTTTTTATATACATCAGCCAAAGTACAATACTTCGTACATAAAAGCAGCCTCCCGTCGCGATCCCGCTCGTCGCGGTCCTTGGGCAGCACAGTGGGATAAGATAGTGTAGATCACCTTTGTGCAAACGTCATTCAACCACGGGTTTACACAAACCGGACAATTTGCGCCGATCTTTTGCACATAAAAAAACCATGCTGAAATTGCTCGCATGGTTTTTTCACACCGATATCCACAGTAACCTGATCATTCATAATGAAATTCCTTCGACTTGCCCTCCAGATAATCATAATACCGAAGTACTTTTGTCTTTCGGTTGACCCCCTCGCACTCACTGTGACGCAGGCGGGAATAGGTTTTATCCGTCGCCGGACACTTGTATTTCGATCCATCAAACCTTCCGAATTCATCCATAAACAGCGGGATATCGATGGTAGACAGGTCAAAACCGTCCTCCGTCCGCTCCTGCTCCGTTTCCAGAAAATACTGCAGGTTCAGCGACTCGCCCTTCTCTCTGAGGGACCAGGTCACATCCGCGTAATATCCCTCACCGTTCAGGATCACATAGGTCCATGCATGATAGATATCATCGTTACTCTGAACTTCGATGGCATCTACTCCGCATTGCAGCAGCAGGTAAGCATAGGCACTGGCCAGCTCGCAGCAGATCCCGCTTTTTTCCATTAAGGTCCTGTAAGTAGCTCCTACATGCTGGGTCGTGATCCCTTCATCATCATAGGTAAAATTCCTGCTGATATAACTGAACAGACCGATGCACTTTTCAAAATCCGTAAAATCGGTCTTCACGGCTTCCGAAAGCATCCTGTCTACCTCTGCTTCAAAAGCTTCTCTCTTTTCCCTGAATTCCTCTTTGGGGATCGTATAGTAGAGCCTTCCGACTCCGTTTTTATAGGGAGTCGTTCCGTCGTTACTCTTATTCGTCACATAGACACAGGCCACAGGATACAGTTCTCCCAGTTTTATTTCATCTGTACACTCTTTATAGGTCTGTTCGTCATAACATTCAAAAGTATCTTCGCCGGCGCGGATGGCGTCCACCATGTTGTAAAAGGACTGCCACCAGTTCTCGTCATATTTTTCGCTCAGCTTTTCCGAATAGACATAGGGCGTAAAATGATAGCCTTCTGCTTCAGGCTCTTCTTCCTTGGCGGTCTCGTCCTGCTGTTTTTCATTATCATCTTCGGATCCGTGATTTTCTGTTTCGCTGTTTTCTGCGTTGATATCTTCTGCATCCGTTTCTCCGGAGCCTTCTTCAGCTGCCGCCGCTTCATTGTCTGCTTCTTCTGTTTCCGCTTCTGCCTGCGTAGCATCCGGGGGCTTTGCTGTATCACTATTTCCGCAACCCGATATAACAAGGGATACAATAAACAGCGTACATAAAATGATACTGATCTTCTTATATTTCATTTCCGAAAACAACTCCTAAGGTATGATTTTTGTACTTTTGAATCATCCCCTCTATTTCATCAGCGCCTTCACCGGGTTGATCTGCTTTGCCATGTTGTAGATCACGTCCCGCTCGCTGTCCACATATTCGCACAGTTTTTGAATCTCCCCCTCATCAAATCCGTCATTTTTCAGGACTTTACACTCCGGCAGCGAAAGCTCTGCCGACCGGTTTTCATCCTGAAAGAACACGTAGACCGCCTTGCTGTCTTTACTTCTGGTCATGGCTGAAACACTCATGGTAATATCTGCATTCATAAAAAACTCCCGATCAAAATGGTTTGTATCGAATGTCACAGATCAATCCTGACCGGAAACACCATATCTTCCTATTGCGATCAACACAAGGGCAAGGGAGACAAAGCAAAGAGGCGATGTCAGCATGCTTATGGTTGATGCAAGGACGCTTTTTGCAGCGATATACTCTGCACCATTCCTCGTTTCAAAATAAGTGGCTATGCGCGCAACATAAGTGGATAGGATGTTCACAGCGCAATAAACCACTACCATGATAATGCCATAGGTTCTGTTAGACTGCCCCTGGCTTGTCTGCACGACAAGCAGGCAGACGATATGCATCAGCAATGTAATGGTCATAGTCGCCAGAGTATCGGGAAAAACCTTTCCGGTAATATGAAGACCCGGTATCGATCCCAGGCCGATCTGTCCAACATAAGCTATGATTCCTATCAGTACGGCAATGCCCTGTAAGATGATCCCCGCGATCATGGGGATTTTAATTGTTTTGTCTTGCATGTTTTCCTCCTGCCTCCCTTATTCAAACAGCTCTTTTACCAATCCCTCACAAAGATCTGCCAGCTGCTGCATCTCCTCTTCATCACACATCTCAGACAGGCTGTATCCCATCGGATCTGCTACAAGATCCGAAAGGACATTTTTCATGATATCTTCTTCGGCTGTGGATGATGTGACTGAGATCACGGGATCTTTCATATCAAGATCTATGTTGTAAAGTTCGGACAGGTCTGCACTTCCGTTCATCCTGCATTCCAGCAGAATAGCCGCAAGGTCCATGATCACATCGATGGCATAATAGATCTCCGGCTCCAATCCGCTTTTAAATGCCACTGTCACAGGCTCTTCTCCCTGCTTAAAGTCGAAATCCGGATCATCAATCCCGAAATCCTCGAAGATCTCCTTCAGCGTGAGCTCATTTTTTCCTTTGTCCGCAAAGTATTCTCCCAGCGTCAAACTATCATCCGATCCGCCGATCATCTCGCCCCAATACTTTTCTGTGATGTACATAGTTTTCCTCCCTTTGATTTGCATATTTATGGCATTCTCGTATTTCTCGTCCCTTCATTTCTCGGCGGATCCGCTTCACCTGTCTCCCGCCATCTGTCCTTGTCCATATCATACATAATGACATAGGAATCGTCATCATAAAACAGGAGCATTCCATAGTAGTTAATCTCTCGATCATAGTAGATC
>JAFZNL010000240.1 GCA_017550925.1 Lachnospiraceae bacterium
AACTCTGGTTTTGTATTTTGTTCTTTCATGGCCTTCCCCCGTGCCGACTTTTTTAACTGAGTTATTATACTGAAAATCACTCTTTTTTTCAAGTGCATCACCCCTTGCCGACAATATAAGAAAGCCCCGCAGCATAAAAGCCGCGGGGCTTAGAAAGGGGATAATATGAGAAAAACGTCATTCGTATCTTAACGCATCAATAGGATTGAGTTTCGCTGCCTTATTGGCCGGGTAATATCCGAAGAAGATCCCGATAAAGACAGAATTGTGAAGATGTTTGGTAGAAAACGTGAAAGGAATATGGTTGTATTGTGAAAACAAAGTGAACAGTAATGCACATTGCATGCCATGAAAAATGTCACGAAAAGCCGCGTCAGACCTTGCCTGTTTCATAAAAAGCATGGTAAAATTGATGTATCTTCAACTATCAGCAAGAATACTTCGTAAAGCAATATCATGCGGAATACAAATGATAAATCCGGAGGTGGTTTCATGAGCAAAAAAGCGATCATCCCCATTGCCATCATTATGATTCTGGCACTTGGGCTATTGATATTCTTTGTGTTACAGCGTAACAAAGATATTAAGCAAAATCCTGAAGATACCATTGGCAATACCGGTGGCAACCTAAATAACGGCGGATACTTTTGCGAAAATGATACTACCATCTTCTTTGCCAATGCCTATGATGAAGGCAGCTTATACAAGATGGATAAGGACTTTTCCAATATCTAGCGACTCAGTGGTGCCGGCGTTGCCTATATGAACCTGGGCGGCGATTATCTGTATTATTATCAGAAAAACTCCTCTGCCGCTTCATCCCTTGGTTTTGTGGTCCATGTATCCGGTCTGTACAGAAGCGACTTAAACGGCGAGCATGTTCTCTGTCTTGACAAGGTGGACTGCGACCGGGTGACGCTGATCGGAAACAAGGTTTATTATACCAAGGCCGTAGACGGAATGAACACCCTTTGCCTTCACTCCATCACCACCAGCAAAAAAGAGCCCACTATGCTGACAAATTATCTTCTGAATCCTGCCAGCGTATCAAACGGGCTGATCTACTATAACGGAACGGAGCAGAACCACTATCTCTACACCTATGACGCCAGAACAAACAACACCTCCATGGTAGCTCAGTATAATATGTGGTTCCCTGTTTACTACGGAAATTCCGTTTACTTTTTGAACCTGGATGCGGATTACAAACTCTGCCGTCTAGACCTGGCGGACGGCAACCTAACCGCGCTTTCCAATGAACGTGTCGACTGCTTTAATATAGCCGGCGGTGTCGCCTATTACCAGACCGTCGGAAGCGATCCAGGCCTTTACATGGTAGGCATTGACGGCAGCAATCCTACCCTGCTGGCTCAGGGAACATTCCACAACATCAACATTGCAGGGGGGTATGTCTTCTACCAGGCTTACCAAACCGAGATCCCCATGTATATGGCACCTATCGGATCTACCGCAGTCAGGACCTTCGATGATGCGAAAGCAGCTGCGATGCAGCACTTAAATAAAAAATAGGAGCTAGAAAAAATGAAATCAGAAACCATCAAGATCAAGTATTTGTCAGATGACATCGAACGCCTCGATTATATCGACGGAAAATCCGACTGGATCGACCTTCGCAGTGCGGAAGACGTGGAACTGAAGAAAGGGGAATTTAAACTGATCCACCTGGGCGTTGCCATGGAACTGCCCGAGGGCTATGAAGCTCATATCGTACCCCGCAGTTCTACATTCAAGAACTTCGGCATCATCCAGACCAATCACCAGGGCGTCATCGACCGTTCCTACTGTGGGCCCGAGGATTGGTGGCGTATGCCTGTTTATGCAGTGCGCGATACACAGATCCATAAAAATGACCGGATCTGCCAGTTCCGTATCATGGAAAACCAGCCGAAGATCCGGTTTGAAGAAACAAATGAACTGACCGGTATAAACCGTGGCGGTTTCGGCAGTACCGGAAAAGCGTAAACGAAATGCTTACAGGATCTGTGCGATCCTCTGACACAGCGACTCGTAATCCGAAAGCAGCTGATCGTGATGTGCTAAGATAAATTCTGTATCGCCATCTCTTGCCGCATCCTCAAGCTGCCTTGCCATATCCGAAAGTGCATTCGCGCCGATAGAGCGCGATGTACTTTTCAGGGCATGGACATAGATCTGATAGTCTTTGAAATCCTCTTTCTGCCTGCACTCTGCCAGCAGTTTTCCTTTTTCAGCAAAAGATGAGGCAAAATCCGAAAGCATTTCTCTGTAAAAATCGCTGTCCTGGGCACAGAACCGCAGTCCGTCTTTGGTTTCAAGACCAAGCTTTTCTGCCTCTGCGATCATCTTTTCATTCTTTGCAGATTGCTTCTCATCCGCAGCACCTTCCGCGCCCTCTTCCACAGGCGAGAATTCCATGATCTCATCTTCTCCCGCCTCTTCCAGTGCAAAGAACGCATCCAGCGGATTTTCGAAACTGTCTTCCGGCAGATACTCTTCCAAAACTGCCCGAAGTTGTTCCATCTCGATGGGCTTGGTCAGATAATCCGTAAAGGAGGCATCGAGGTACATCTCCCTTGCTCCTGCAATGGCGTTGGCCGTCAGGGCGATGACAACGGTATGCTCGGGAACCAGATTCTCCTCCCTGAGTTTTTTCAGGGTTTCGATGCCATCCATCTGCGGCATCATATGATCCATGAATACGATATCGTATTCATTTTCCTGCATCTTTTCGATGGCCTGGGCGCCGGAGGTCACCATCTCAGGCTTGACCTTAAAGAGTCCTAAGAGATTGCAGATGACTTTTAAGTTCATCCGGTTATCATCCACCACCAGGATCTTTGCGTCAGGTGCATACATGGCAGCGGGCTGTGCAAACTCTTCCTCGTCCTCCATGATCTCCTCTTCTTTTGTCATGGGCTTCGCATCCGCGATCCCCTGCACAATGGTAAAGTAGAAAGAGGAGCCTTTTCCATAGGTACTCTCTACCTCCAATTTACTGCCCATCATCTCCAAAAGCCTGGTGGTAATGGAAAGACCAAGGCCCGTTCCTTCGATGGACTGATTTCTGGTTTCTTCCAGTCTCTCAAAGGAGTCAAAGAGCTTCGGCAGATCCTCTTCCTTGATGCCGATGCCGGTATCCGATACTTTTACCAGCAAAGTGATCTGGTCGCCGTTTCTCTCCTTCTCAGAGATTTCCAGTGTAACAGAGCCTTCATTCGTATACTTCACGGCATTGGTCAGCAGGTTGATGATGACCTGAGACAGGCGCATATCATCGCCATACAGAACGGATGGCAGGTTTTTATCCACTGCATCGATCAGCGCCAGCTCTTTTTCTTTTGCCCGCTCCACCACACTGCTGCGAAGCACATCAACCATTTCTCCGGTATGATATTTCACGGGATTGAGTTCCAT
>JAFZNL010000241.1 GCA_017550925.1 Lachnospiraceae bacterium
CCTTTGGGATCGGTTTTCTGTGGATCGGCCCCTATTACTATTCGGCCAGAACGAATTTTTATCTGGATCTGTTAAGAAGGCGCAAAAAAGCGCAGAATCTATAGAGGCGTGATGTCGTTGGTATAAACGCCGTCAATGCCGTACTGATCGAGAGTCTTTTGTTTCTTATCTCCATCCACCGTATGCGTGAACATCAGAAAATCACCTGTGAGCATGGGCTTTAGGAAGTCCTCGTTTTTGAGCAGTTTTTTAGGGAAAGTGACTGCTAAAAGGGGATGGCTTTTTGCAAAAGAAAGGTACTCGTCGGTGTCAAGTTTTTCCGCATCCGTCAGCTCGTAGAGCGTATAAATGATCGATGAAAAACCAAGCTCCCGGACGGGATCATATTCGTTTTCGTGGTAGATCTGGACGATGATGCGGTCACAAAGCTCCGGCGTTTTGGCTGCGATCTCTTCGCAAAGCGTGAGCACATCCTGGATCTGACCCGTGGCTTCATTTTCCTGAGGCTTGATATCGGTGATTAGATACATATCCTTATGGGTCTCCATGAAAGCGAGCACATCGTCAAGACACATGGGCGTAAAGAGACCATCGATTTTGCCTGCCATAAACTCATCATAGGTCATCTGGCCGGTCTCTTCCTCTGTCGCATCTTCATTATCCTGGCCCGGATAAAATCCATCTGCCCATTTATGCAGGCAGACAGCTTTATTATCTGTGGTATAAGAGAAATCCAGCTCGATAAAGCGGTTGCCCTGCTCATAAGCCAGGGGCAGGGTTTCCAGCGCATTGGTATAGGAGTGGGAATTTCCCTCCGGATCGGTCAGCGCGCCACCGGCGTGAATGATGGTGTGGCCCGATGCAAGCTGCTCCCGGAGCGCGATCAGCGCCGGATCTACGGCAACTTCGTCAGTTTGTTTATGAAGGGAAAGGGATTCCGGTGAGATAAACAGACAAAAAAATGCCACCATCCCGGCAATGGCCAGAATGAGGATCAGAAACCGGATATAGGGATGGGATTTTTGCTGTTCCATAAATTACTGCCTGATATGTACTTTTTTGGGCGGCATATGAGCAGAGATGATCTGGATCAGGGTGGAAACGTCATCGCCTAAGTCCTTGCGTGGGAAAACGGAAGCGCTGGTCTTTGCGGTGTAGATCACGATGCTCTTTGAGGTGGAGATCGCTTTTCTCATATCTGCCCAGGTCTGCATCTGCACGGTCTCACCCTGGGAAATATAAACGCCGTCTTCTGCGAAGGTGTAGTGCAGCGGTTTTTTGAAAGCTTCATTTATCAGGATCTGTCTGCGGGCCGATAAAAAGAGATTCCAGGGCAGATAGACAATCATGATGATCCCCATGATCAGGTACAGAGCGCTGACGCCCTTGGCAAAATAGACCATGATGGCCAGAATGCCGAGAAGGGTAGCGGTCAGTCCCATGGGAGTTGAGTAGGTGTGCCGCAGCATGTAATCATACAAAACGGCCGTGTCCATATGGACGTCTACTTCAAAGAGAGGATCGGCAGGGAGCGAAATACCGGGAGCAGATGCTTCTTCGTCCGGTTTTGAATCCGGGGTATCGTTCACCGGTGTTGTCACAGTTTCGTTATCTGCCTGATCATTTCTTTCGTATTCTTGCATATGATTATTTTCCTTAGCGTATGTATTCGTATGGATATTCGTATAAAGCGGTTGTCTTTCGGTATTATATCATAAATCCTTCAATGTTTCATGTGGGCGCAGTGTGTGCCTTTTCGCTTTCTACTCTCGGCGCAGCGCTTCAATAGGACTGAGCCGCGCTGCTTTCCGGGCGGGATAGATACCGAAGAAGATACCCACGGCGGAAGAGAACAGGGTCGTCAGGATGACCACAGAGGGCTTGATGCTGACGGAGAAACCGATGATCTTGCAGACCATGGATGCGCCGGCAACGCCGATGATGATGCCGATGATGCCGCCAAGCAGGGTAATGATGGCGGATTCAAACAAAAACTGCAGCATGATGGACTTCGTTCTGGCGCCAAGTGCTTTGCGGATACCGATCTCCCGGGTACGCTCTGTGACGGAAACCAGCATGATGTTCATAACGCCGATACCGCCTACCAGCAGGGAAATGGCAGCCACCAGTACGATGAAAGCGGTGATATAATCCATGATCTTGGTGATAGCCCCCATGGAATCGTTAAAGTCCTGCAACTGGATCGCATTGGAATCGTCCGCTACATGGTATCTGGTGCGTAAAAAACGCAGGATGGAAGTGGCAGCTTCGCTGGCATATTCCGGACCGTCGGTATATACATAGAACATCTGGAAGCTGTCGGAATCATAGCCGAACAGATCGGAGATGACGGAGGCGGGGCATTCCATTTCCACCTGGTCAAAATCCATCAGCATGCTCATGATCTTGTTGGAATCCGCATCCTGCCGGATCCCGATGATCTTGAATTCTGCGGTCTTTCCGTACATTTCCACTTCAAAGGAATTCCCGATAACATCTGTGCTCCCGAATAAGGAAAGCGCGCCCGCTTCTCTGATGACGCAGACCTTTGCGCCGGATTCCAGATCGGTATTATTAAAATACCGGCCTTTGATGATGGGTTCTTTGTATTGGAACTGCAGGGCTTCGTTACCTGCATAGACAAAGGCGGTGAGGCCGGATTCCTTCGGCCCGTTTGCTGTTCCGAAACTCTCATCAACATTCGTTGCACCCTTAACATGGGGGATCTTTTCCCGGATGTCACGCATGTCCTTCTGGGTAAACTGGATGTTTTCCTCATCCTCTGTGATCAGTGTTGCCAGTCCTGAGCTCTGGCCACCAGTGTAAAATACAAGCTGGCCGCCGCCGAGGTCGCTTAGAGAGCCGCTGACTTCGCCGGAGATCGTCTGCCCTACGGATATAACCAGGATAACGGAGGATATACCGATGATAATGCCGAGCATAGTCAGGAAAGAACGGGCCTTATTGGACGTGATGTTCATCAACGCCATTTTTATGTATTCAAATATCTGTGTCATTACTTATCCTCGGAGCCTTCTTCTTTATCTTCGGATTCGTGTATGGGGTTGACATCCATTCCTTCGGTAAGGTCTGATGTGACATTGCGGACAACTTCATCACCGTCATTGACGCCGCTGGTGATCTCGATCAGTTCATCATTGCTGATGCCGCAGGTCACAGTCACTTTTTCCAGCTTCTTATCCCGTACAACATAGACGAAGGTGCTGTCGCTGGCATAGTTTAAACATACCATGGGAATGAGAATGATATCTTTCTTTTCGGCGGTATCTATGGTGACCTTTCCTTCTGTGCCGAAGATCAGGGAATCGTCAGGGTTGTCAATATGAACGGAAACGTCTACGGTAACGGCTCCGCTGGCTGAAGTGGAAGCGATCCTTGCAATGTCTGATACATAGCCGGTGTATTCCCGGTCACCTACTTTGATGATCGCTTTCTGGTTTAAATTGATTTTTTCCAGGTCATTCTTTCCAACCTGCAAAACCACCTTGACTTTGGAGGTATCTGCTACGGAAAACAGCTGCATGCCTTCGGATACGGCCATGCCTTCTGCGGCAGCGCTTGCTGTCACGACGCCGGTAAATTCTGCACTGACGCCTTTCTGCGCCTCAGCGATGGCGTCTTCGATGGATTCCGTAGATTTTTGTGCGATCTCTTTGTTCACTGCCTGCTGCTCCTTTTGGAGACCGGCGGTGGGATCGCTTTCCTTTTGTGCATTGTATTGTTCCTTCAGTGCCTTGTATTCGGCAAGGTCGGCGCTGTTCTGTTCGTAAGCTGCTGTCAGGGTGTCCACATCATATTCTTTTAATTCTTTGGTCAGTTCTTTTAACTTGTCCTGTTTTTTGGCAAGTTTTTTTGCTGCTTTTTTATCCTCGGGATCCGCTTTCAGAGTCTTGGTCAGTTCTTCAATCTCAGCCGTTACGGTGGCGATATCTGCCTGGATCTTCTTAGCTTCGCCGAGTTTGAAAGCGATATTGCCGACGACTTCATTATAATGCGCTACGTAAGCTTCGGCTTCTTCATAGTTTTTAGCTGCTTCCGCAGCCTTCTGCTGCGAAACATTCACGGATTTGATGGCAATATCGGAACCGATCAGGGAAGCCTTTTGCTGAAGCTGTGCATCCTCAAGCTGTTTTTGGAGATCCTCAATGTCGTATTCTACCAACATGTCGCCCTTTTTGATGGTATCGCCTGCTTTGATATCACACTTGGAGATAACGGCACTGACGGGAGAGTAGTAAGCCTTTTCTTCCTCTGTCGCAATGGAACCTGATATTTCCACCTGTTGGGTCAGACTGCCTTTTACGGCGGTTTCTACCGTGACGGGTGTGCCGAGCTTTCCGGTGGCCTCTGATAATTTGCTTTTGAGGATATTCCCCAGGATGGTGGGGATCGCAACCACCACCAGGATGATGGGGATCAGCATCCAGGGCCGGAAGAATCCTTTCTTGTTATCTGGGTTTTGATTCTCTGGTATATTCGCGGATATATTTTCTGACATATTCTCTGACATGAGTGTGCCTCCCTGTGGTGTGGTCGTTTATGCTTCTGTATTGTGCGCCGGATCTGCGGGCTGTGTTTCGGCCTGGACAGCCGATATGGCCTGGGTTGCGGCTGCCGATATGGCCTCGGTTGCAGCAGCTGAGATTGCCTCAGTTGCGGCTGCCGGTATTGGCTTGGCTGCGGCTGCCGGGGTTGGTTCGGCTACGGCTGCCGGTGTTGGCTTGGCTGTGGTTGCCGGTGTGGCCTGGGTTGCGGCTGCCGGTATCGGTTTCGCTGCGGTTGCCGGTCTCGTCTCGGTCCTGACCGCCGGTTGCGACTTAGCAGTTAGGTCTGCGTCCGGATTCTCCCGGTCTTCCACGATCTTGCCATCCATAATGCGGATGATCCGCTTTGCCTGTGCAGCGATGCCGTTGTCGTGAGTGATCAGGATCACGGTCCTGCCGTCCTTATATAAAGCCTTCAAAATTCCCAGGATCTCCCGGCTGGAAGCGGAGTCTAAGTTTCCTGTGGGCTCATCTGCCAGGATCACAGGCGGCGCCTGGGCTATGGCGCGGGCGATGGCCACGCGTTGCTGCTGGCCGCCGGACATTTCGGAAGGCTTGTGGGTCATACGGTTTGCCAGTCCTACCTTTGCAAGAGCCTGCTGGGAAAGGGCATGTCTTTCTTTTTGGGAAACGCCGCGGTAGATCAATGGAAGCTCCACGTTTTCGCGGGCTGTCAGGTTTGCAATCAGATTGAAGCCCTGAAAAATGAAACCAATTTCGCTGTTCCGGATATCGGACAGCTGGTTGTCGGATAGTTTAGAAACATCATGACCGCTGAGGATATAAGAACCACTGGTGGGTACATCCAGGCATCCGATCATATTCATCAGCGTGGATTTGCCGGAACCGGACTGCCCAATGATGGCAACGAACTCGCCGCGGTGGATGGTCAGATTGACGTGATCCAGGGCACGGACCTCGTTTTCGCCCGGGTTATAGATTTTGCAAATATCCTTCATTTCAACCAGGATTTCCATGATAAAAGATCCTTTTTTCGTGATTGCATCATTTGTATTACATAGATAGTACAGTCATACAATAGTACAACTGCAGAAAGTTGTCAATAC
>JAFZNL010000242.1 GCA_017550925.1 Lachnospiraceae bacterium
CAATTCTTGACAGCCTGAATCCCTGTCTCTATTGCCGCAAGACACTGCTCCTGACTCATAGCCGGTTCTTTCAGAAAATCCTTTGTACCGCAACATACCTTTCGATCGATCACACCGGCCGGCGTTTTATCGCAGGCCATTCCCACATCATAGACGAAGAACTCCATGGGATAGTCCTTCGTCAGAGTGCCCACTGAACTTTTCCGCTCACCCATGAGAGATGCAACCTGGCCGGTAACCTCCTGACCGCTCTGGCTGACGCCTTCCGCAACGATGCCGTTATCCGAACACATGATGATCAGTGCCTTCTTTTTGATATCCGGCTGTGACGTCTGCTGCACAGCCGCGATACGGCAGAGAAGATCCTCAAATGTACCGAGACTGTCCAGTGGTTTTGCGATCCTGTTCCAGCGGTCTTTTGCGGCGTCGCAGATGCTCTGATCCGGTTGTTCGATTTGTATATTCAGTAGCTCATCCAGTGTCATGTAGATTTCCTTTTACTCTTCACTGCAGATCCAGGATACGATAGATATATTCCATATCCAGGCTTTCCCGCAGCCCCTTTGCCAGCAGATCATATTGCTTATCTTTATATTGCGCATAATCTTCCACGTTGTCTGTCGCCAGTTCTTTTTTGTTAGCATCTGCTAACTTTTTCAAAACAGAGGATAGGATCTCTTTTTTGTCAAAGAAGCCGTGAAGATAGGTTCCGTACACATTTCCACTGCAAAAGCCTGTCTGTCCTTCGGTAAACTCGGTGACAGTATCGAAAGGAATGGTTTTTCCGTTATGGATCTCATAACCTTCTATCGCAGTCCCTTCCATGCCTGTCAGCACGCCGGTTGCGTGAGTGATCTTGCGAACAACCTGCTTCGTGGTCTTTTCGCTTTCCAGAACTGTATCCACAGGCAAAAGTCCCAGACCTTCTTCGCTACCGCCGTCTTCCGTCGCCTCCGGGTCTTCAATCTTTCTGCCCAGCATCTGATAGCCGCCGCAGATCCCGATGATACAGGTTCCTTCTGCTGCCTTACGTTTGACCGCCTCTGCGAGACCGCTGCTTTGTATCTTTCGCAGATCAGCGATGGTATTCTTTGAACCGGGCAGGATGATCAGGTCCGGACTACCCAGTGCACCCGCATCGGTCACATATCGAAGGGAAATGTCTTCTATCTGTTCAAAAGGATCAAAATCCGTAAAGTTGGATATATGATCCAGCTTGATGATCGCAATATCAAAGGCTTTCGCCTCGCTGTTTCGAAATCTTTCGGATAGGGAATCTTCATCATCCAGCCTGACATTCATATATGGGACAACGCCGATGACTTTTGCCCCGGTTTTTTCCTCAAGGATCTTTACCCCATCGGCAAACAGGTTCACATCGCCTCTGAACTTATTAACGATCAGGCCTTTCACACGTTCCTTTTCCGCAGGTTCCAACAGTTCCATCGTTCCAAAAAGCTGGGCAAAGACGCCGCCCCTGTCAATGTCGCCAACCAGGAGCACGGGCGCATCCACCATGTCTGCCATTCCCATGTTGACGATATCGTCCTGCTTTAAATTCATTTCTACAGGAGAGCCTGCTCCTTCAATCACAATGATATCTGCGTTCTCAGCCAGGCTATCATATGCCTTCAGAATATCTTTTTTAAAATCCTTTTTATGCTGATAATACTCAGCCGCCTTCATGTTGCCGATGGCTTTTCCGTTTATGATCACCTGGGACCCCGTATCGCTGGTGGGTTTGAGCAAGATCGGATTCATGGCCGCCTGTGGACGTATTTTGGCGCATTCTGCCTGCATCACCTGTGCCCTGCCCATTTCAAGGCCATCCTCCGTGATAAACGAATTTAAGGCCATATTCTGCGATTTAAAGGGGGCTACGCGGTATCCGTCATCCGCAAAAATCCGGCACAGCCCCGCTGCGATCATGCTTTTCCCCGCGCCGGACATAGTTCCCTGGACCATGATGGCTTTCGCACGTTTCCCGGTTCCTGATTTACAGATTGCGCTCTCTATTGCTCCGGTTTCTACTGATACTGTATCTTTTATTTCAGATTTCGCCGATTCAGTATCCTCCATTTCAGGTTTCTCTGGTACTACTTCCATCGTCATCGATCCCACCGCAGCGGTGCTCCCCTCCATCCAAGGTGCGCTCCCCAGCAGCGTCGCATCCATATCCTCAATATGGTATAGTTTCCGGATAAAGCCTTCGGTAAATACTTCCTTCGGCGACCCGATTTTCAACACCTGACCATCTCCCAGCGCCACCACGGTATCCGAGATATTCCTTGCGATCTCCAATTCATGAAGGGATAAAAGAGCCGCCACCTGCTTCGTCTTTACATACTCCGTCAGTTTCTGTAATAGCTGTAGTTTATGTTTCAGATCCAGATAGGACGTGGGTTCATCCAGCACCAGGATTTTCGGCTGCTGACAGATTGCCCTTGCTAAAAGCACCCGCTGCTTTTGACC
>JAFZNL010000243.1 GCA_017550925.1 Lachnospiraceae bacterium
ATATCATCAAAGCCGCTGATACGCAGTCCTGAGCCTTCGGTGGCCGCCTGCAGCCGTTTAACCAAAAGCGTAATAAAAACAGATTGTGAATCACAGATCATGACAGTTTGGGGTTTCATAATTGGAATCCTTTCTACATGTATATCTTTTTTTTATCGATCATAGTCTGGGAGCTATTATCATGCTGATCACATATTCTGCGAGCACTCCACCCAGATAAGGAATGGAAAAGCGGACGAGGTGTCTTCTGTTTCGTTTTTTCAGCTTCGGCACTCTGTCTCCAAATTCTTTTGGAATCACACCGAGATCTGTCAGATACTCAGTGGCAATAAGGATCCCACCGATCAAAGCGGTGATAGCGCCTGCATATAAAAGGCTTCGGGCAGTTGCGGCAAAACCTATGTACCAGACGCTGATGCATGCCAGTTTCACGTCTCCGCCTCCGAAAGCCTTTACTTTCCAAAAAGGGATCAATACGATGAGCATGGTCATCATTGCAGCAAATTGTTTACCAATCAGAAGTAGCATTTGCCAAAAGATCCCGTCTCCATTTGTCATGTGCGGTGGTTTCAGGAGTATGGAGAAGAAGGTCTTACTGATCATCCCGGAAGGGATAGCAGAGTGAAAGAAGCAGCACACCGTTGTGTATAATATGCCGACGACGAATCCGGTCATGATCAGCCTGTTCGGAATGCGATAGGTTTTCATATCTGTTCTTACTGCCAAAAGCAAAAAGACTATCAGCAATAACAAGGAATTATCCTCCTGTGGTTTTGGGAACATCAGACCATAGTTTTGTTTCATTCGAATAGAAAGAAAAATATGAATGTCAGAAAATCGAATAGGATAATCTGATCTGATGTAAGACGGATTATAGCAATGGGGAAAAGATTTGTAAACGGGTTTTAAAAACAAAAAGAGATTTTGTGAAAAGTGACGGATTTTTACTTGGATACATCCTGTTAATGCACTGTTAAGCCGCATGAAACGGGCATTTTTGCATGTCAAAAAACATTTGATTCTGCAGAATTCTTTGCTATAATGAACCTGCTGTGTTATCATCCGGCAGATAAAGAGTGAAATTGTAGTGCCGATTTTTGAATGAAATTCAGTTGATGAAATATATTGGATCAAACTATTTTATTGAAAACGATTTCACAGAAGGTGTAAGAAAGGATACTTTCGTATATGGACATTCGTGTTGTGATATTTGATTTTGACGGAACGCTGGCAGATACCAGAAGACCTATCGTGATCGCGAAGCAGGAGTCGATGAAAAGTGCAGGTCTGGAAGTGATGGATGAAGAAACCTGTGCATCCACCATTGGTCTGACGGCGAAAGCCGGGTTTCTTAAGTTCTATCCGGACCTGCCTGAGGATATGCTGGACGCCCTTGTCAAAGATTACAGGAGAAGGTTTGACGCGCTGACACAGGAAACACCGCCCGAGCGTTTTCCGGGAGTAGACAGGGTTTTGGCAGAGCTGGAAAAAAGGAACATCACAAGGACCATCGCCACCGCCCGGAACAAAAAATCCCTGATGGAATTCCTGGCGCAGTGGGGGATGCAGGATACCTTTCAATACATTCTTTGCGGAGAGGATACCGAGCGGCTGAAACCCTATCCGGATCCGGTCTTGAAAACACTGGAGGAATTATCCTTTCAGCCGGAAAACGCAATGGTGGTGGGTGATATGCCTGTGGATATGGAAATGGGGAAAAGTGCAGGGGTTTATGCCTGTGGCGTCACCTATGGGAATTCCGACAGAAAGCATATGCTGGAGGCCGGCGCAGACTTTGTCATTGATTCGATGGAGGAGCTTTTGACGATTCTTTAAACGGGCAGAGTCAGGGACCATATGAAAAATGCAGAACCGAAAAACTGCAGGTAAATCTGTGAAGAAAGAGATAACATTGATATAAAGAAGAGGAAAAAATAGTGACTGACAGAAACAGGATCAAAAAGGCATTTGGGGAATATACGGACAAGTACGATCCGTCTGATGTAAAGATCAGTTTGAAGATCGACCATACCTACCGCGTTGCTGAAAATGCGGAGCTGATCGCGAAGGATCTGGGTCTTGAAGAGGAGGGAGTTTTTCTGGCATTTGCCATGGGGATGCTCCATGATTTTGGCAGGTTTGAACAGGTCAAAAGGTATGGCACTTTTATAGATAGAAAATCCATAGACCATGCGGAGCTGGGAGCTGACCTGTTGTTTCAGGACGGACATATATGGGACTTTTTTGATGAAGAGGATTTAGATATGGAAACATCAGCTCTCATTGAAAAAGTGATCAGGCTGCATAATAAACTTACTCTTACAGAAGGACTGAGCGAGAAAGAAATTCTCTTTTGCAATATCATCCGGGATGCGGACAAGATTGATATTTTCCGTGTGCTTGCCGAAGTGGAGTATGAGGATGGCAAAGCGGGAGAAACAAAGACATCGCCGGACGGTGCCAGGGACAGCATCATGCAATGTGTCAGGGAGCACAGGTGTGTGCCGCGGATCGGCGATCGGACGGAATTTGAAGTCTGGGTCAGCCGCTATTGCATGGCCTTTGAACTTGTTTTTCCCATCAGCCGTAAACTTGCAAAGGAGCAGGGATGCCTTGCGCAGATCCTGGAACGGCAGCCGCAAAATGTGATCGAGCAGGAACAGCTGGCTTTGATCAGAACGGAATTGGCATATTTTTTACAGTAAATATTGAAATGTACTTTTTTCAATAAGTTAAAGAAGAGTCTTGACAGAAGATAGATAGTTTGCTTATATTGTGTGATTGAAGAAGAGGGATAAGAAACCGGTAATGCACCGTTGGAGTGCAGTGTTTGCAAAAGAAAGCATAGGTGAAAGAAATGAAAAAAGGCAAACGAATCGTAGCAATGATCATGGCAGGACTTCTGGCCGGCGCACTGATGACAGGATGCAGCAGCAATACTGAGGCACCGACTGAAACCGCACCGGCAACCGATGTGGCAGAAGCAGACCAGGAGACAACAGAAACAGAAGAGGCACAAACGCCTGAAACAGAAGAAGCAGAAGTGGAAGAGGCGGAGGATGTCGAGGCAGGCGAAACAGAGATGGCAAATCCCTGGAAAGACTGTACCGAAGCAGAGGCAAAAGAAGCATGCCCCCGTCTGTTCAAAGCACCCGAAGGAGCAATGGTGAATGGCTGGTCCATGATGGAGCCTGCAAACAGCGAAGGCGGCGTTCCCGGACCGCTCGTACAGATGGATTTCCGTAATGAGGGCGTTACCTTCTGTGCCAGGGCACAATATGGCGCAGCTGAGAATGAAGATATCTCCGGAGCGAATTATGAGTGGACAACAACAGAGGATGTTACTCTTGCAAACTGGGGTGAAGGCAATATGCCCGCTAAGTATTCACGCTGCATGGATGAAGGCTGGACGGTAGACCTGCTGACCTGGTACGATATTGAGATCGGTATCGCTTATTCGCTGACTGCAGAAGCAGCTGATCTGGAAGGCTTTGATCTTCAGGCAATCGCTGAGCAGATGTTTGATGGCGAAAATGATCCCACTGATTCTATCCCAGATGACGAAAACGCAGAAAATCCGGTGGCCGAGTACGCAGGACAGTATTATATCGGAAAAGGAAACTTAAGCATTTCCCCGGAAGGTACTGACGGCGCCTTGATCGAGGTTTGGTGGGGAAGCAGTGCAGCTGAGCATAGTGAGTGGGTAATGCACGGCACCTTTGACGAAAGCACCATGACCATCACCTATAGCGACTGCGAAAAGCATGATTTTACGCTCAACGAAGATGGTGAAGTGGAAAAGGATGAAACCGCTTACACAGACGGTACCGGCAGCGTTAAGATCAACGATAATGGTTCTGTCACCTGGACTGATGATCAGGATCATATCGCAGATGATCTGGAAATGACCAAATAAAAAAGAGGCAATATGCGCAGCGTAGTTACAAGAGTTAATGAAGCACAGGTATCCATCGACGGCAAGGTTGTCGGACAGATCAGCAAAGGATTTTTGGTATTGCTGGGCGTTCATAAAGATGATACGCCGGAAATGGCAAAATGGATGGCGGACCGGATCTGCGGACTTCGGGTTTTCGAGGATGAAAACGGCAAGATGAATGTATCCCCGAAAGATGCGGGAGCGCAGCTTTTGATCGTCAGCCAGTTTACCCTGTATGCGGATGTATCTTCCAGAAGACCGGGGTTTACGGACGCAGCAAGACCGGATACTGCAATCCCGCTTTATGAGATGGTTATCAGGGAATGCAGAGACCGTGGTTTTGTCGTGGAAACCGGAGAGTTTGGCGCAGATATGAAAGTCAGTTCCGTTAACGACGGACCGGTGACGATCATCATTGAAAAATAAAAACCGACATGTCTTTTGACATGTAAAAATGCCCTGCCGATGCGGCCTGTGACCGTGTCGGCAGGTTTTTTTGTGCGAAAAATCGGCATATTTCACAAAAAGAAATAACTTAACAAAAACCAGTTTACAAATGGTTTTGACATTGCTATAATCCGTCTTACATCAGATCGAAATACGACATCTGCAATTCTTTTATTTCGATTTTTCTATGGACTTAAACGATGATCTGATGTTTCCCGAAACCGGCGTTTCCTGATTGTTTTGATGAGAAACGCAAACAGGATTTTTGAATCAACATTTGAAACGAAGGAGTGTTTGTTTTTTGCTGCGTGTATTTTTATCGGCAGCATGGACAGGTGTTTCAATGGACTACAAAACTTACAAGATGACTGCGCTGATGAAGTGTAAATATGGGCTGCTGTATCTACTGTTGTTTATATTTTTGGGCCGGCTTTTTTATGGAAGCCTGCTGGCGGGACTGCCGGGCCTTCTGCTGATTCCCCTGGCGCTACGCAAAAAAGCGGCACAGCTTGCAGATAAGAGGCGACATGAGCTGGCACTGGAATTCAAGGAGCTGGTTCTTGCTTATGCCAATGCGCTTCGGGCCGGTTATTCTGTTGAAAATGCATTTTTGGAGGCTGCAAAAGAGATCGCATATTTGTTTGATGAAGATGCACTCATTATGCAGGAATGCAGGCAGATGGCAGGAAAAATGAAAAACGGCCATTCCATCGAAGAACTGCTGACAGATCTGGGAAGGCGCAGCGGATCTGAGGATATCGCAGACTTTGCAGCGGTCTTTTCCGTTGCAAAAAGAAGCGGCGGCAACATGCCGGCTATCATGTCAGATACAGCCGGGAGGATTTCGGAAAAGGTGTCCCTTACCGAGGAGATCTCACTGATGTTTGCACAAAAACGTTTAGAACAGCGGATGATGGATGTTTTGCCCCTTGCGATCATGCTCTATATCAGTATTGCAAGTCCGGGTTATTTTTCATCGCTTTACGGAAATGTGACAGGGATCGTGGTGATGACTGTCTGCCTTGCCGTATATGTTGCAGCTTACCTGATCTCCGGGAAGATCATGGATATCCGGATCTGAAACATGAAAAATATTGCAGTATTATTCGCGATCAGGAAACGACTGATCAATACAGAGGATCAAAATATGATGCAGACATATATACTTGGCGGGATTTCTGCAATCCTTATCATAGCGATGACTGTGGTCGGGTATCTCGGAAGGCATGAATCCTGCCCGCCGGAGAAGACCGGGCTTTCAGCATTTTTTTACAGGGCAGGAATTTACATTGCAGACAAAAAGTGGTTTCGGAAGTTTTATGCGCTGAAGGTCAGACAGACGCTTTTGACCATGCATCCGGCGGATGATATCCATCTGCTCATGCGGGATTATTATGCACAGAAACTGCAGGCCTGCATGCTGATCACAGCATCCGGTTTTCTGCTGTTGACACTTTTTTCTTATGTGACATACAGGGACAGCATTTTGCAGGATGGAACAAGGCTGATCCGGGGCGGTTATACCGATGAAGAAGAGCCCGTATCACTTCTGGTGACAGATGAAGAAGGCAACAGCCGGATTTTGGAATATGAACTATTGGCCCGATCCTATCCGGATGAAGAGATCGAAAAGATGGCAACGCAGTTTTGCGATGAAATAGAGAACCTGATTCTTTCGGAAAATGCAGATACATCTGAAGTTTACGGCAATCTGAATCTGCAA
>JAFZNL010000244.1 GCA_017550925.1 Lachnospiraceae bacterium
GTCGGCATGGCCAAGAGCAAGACCAGCGCAAAGCTTACCTGGAATAATATCAAAGGCGCGTCGGGATATGAAGTTTACCGTATGGTGACCTATTCCGAAGGCTATACGAATTATTCTGCCAAGAAGGGTGCAGTGGAGAATTATTCCAAATATGTGCTGCTGGGAAGTACGAAGAAGGCTTCCTATACAGCGAAAAAACTGAATGCCGGAAGTGTTGAGAGCTTCCTCGTCAGAGCCTACAAGAATGTAAAAGGAAAGAAATATTATATCGAGAGTTACACGAATGTCTGCCTTGATTTTGATACGCTGCACATTGTTTCCACGCAGCTGACCAAGAAAGGCGCCAAGAAGGTAACCTGGAATCCGGTATACTCGGCCAGCGGTTATGTGGTAGAAAGGCTGGATACTATCAAAGATGAGTGGGTGACTTTTAAGACCATCAATAAGGCAAAAGCTTCATCCGTAACGCTGCCGGCATCTCCTAATGCGGCAACGACCTACAGGATCCGGGCTTTCCGCAAGGGTACGCCGAAAAAGTATACAGATCCCGATACCAATATCACAGTAAACCCGTTCCTGAACGCACCTTCCAGTGTAAAGGCGAAAGCACTTGGAGACGGTTCGGTACAGGTGACCTGGAAGGCAGTGCCGGGGGCAACTTATTACAAAGTATACCGGACAACCAACCCGGCATATACCTATAATACAGACACGAAACAGTACAATATGGCAGGCGGGACAGAGCTGTCTCAGTATATTCCCGATGCTTCTTCCAAGACAGGATACCGCGAAGAGACAGATCCGGAAAAACTGACAGCGAACATTTTTGTTGACAGGAGGCTGACCTATACCGCAAACGGGATTGAGGCAACGATCAACGGTCCGGAACCGGGCATGACATATTATTACTATGTTGTTGCCTATAAGAAGATGACTTTTAACTCATCAACGGTGAATTACAAGGACGATGATATGGTGGTGAGCATGGATTCCAAGCCCGCCAAAGTATCAGTTGGTTCCAACAAGGAAGCGAAGAGCCTGAAGGCTCCGAAGATCTCCAAGATCTCTTCCAAGAAAAAGAAGGTTAAACTGAGCTGGAAAGCGGTTGCCGGTGCGGAGAGCTATGTGATCTATCGTTCTGTTAAGAAGAAAAAAGGCTATGTGGTGATCGGATATGCCGAAAACGGAAAGACGGCATTTACGGATACCAATGCAATAAAGGGAAAGACTTATTATTACAAAGTGAAGGCGGCTGTCAAGAATGATTACGGTCTTGATGTGACAGGCAAATCCTTCTCGAAGGTAAAACAGATCAAAGTGAAGTAAGGTAACCAGATCAGAAACAAAGGAAGCCGGTATGGAGCAATATCGCGGAAAAAGTATTTATACGGGTATCGCTATCGGAAAGCTGCAGCTGTTTTCAAAGGAAAAGTTTTCAGTCATCCGCAGGCAGGAGCCTGACTCAGACGGACAGATCCAGCGCTATGAAGAAGCGAAGGAGAAGGTCGCTGAGGATCTTCTTGCCCTGCGGACGAAAACAGCTGAGCAGGCCGGCGAAACAGAGGCAGGCATTTTTGATGCCTATGCCATGATCCTGCAGGATGAGGATTTTACGGAATACGTGACGCGCATCATCCGCCGTCAGAAACTCAATGCCGAATTCGCTGTTTACAGCTCCGGAGAGCATTTTGTCAGCCTTCTCGAAGGCAAGGACAGTGATTATGTGCGGCAGCGCAGCGAAGATATCAGGGATGTGACAGGCCGTATCGTGGATGCCCTCATGGGTGTTTCCTTCCATGCTGACATGGAGGAGCCGGTCATCCTGATGGCAGAAGACTTGACGCCGACGCAGATCGTACAGATGGACAAGGCCAGGCTACTGGCCTTTGTCCTCTGCTCCGGTTCCGCTTATTCCCACAGCGCGATCTTAGCAAGGACCATGGGGATTCCAGCATTGACGGGCATCCGGTTTGACCGGAGTCTTGAAGGGCATATGGCGGTAGTGGATGGACATACTGGAACCCTGATTATCGATCCGTCCAAGGATGTGCTTTCATCCATGATCCGAAAGCAGGCGCAGGAAAACCGTGAGAACGCCATCTTTGCCAAGATGAAGGGGAAAGAGACCATCACCCTTGGCGGGAAAAAGATTTCCCTGTACGCTAATATCGGGCATGTGGATGATGTGACGGTAGCATTATCAAATGATGCGGAAGGCATCGGGCTTTTTCGCAGTGAGTTTTTGTATTTGGGAGCCGAGGATTATCCTTCGGAAGAAGAACAGTTTGCGGCCTATAAAACCGTGGCAGAGCATATGGCCGGCAAAAAGGTTATTATCCGGACATTGGATATCGGGGATGATAAGCAGGCGGATTATTTCCATCTGCCTAAAGAAAACAATCCTGCCATGGGACTAAGGGCCATCCGGATCTGTCTGCAGCGTCCGGAAATCTTCAAGCAGCAGCTGCGGGCAATTTTCCGGGCAGCAGCCTATGGGAATGTGGCAGTGATGTTTCCCATGATCACCTCCGTGGAAGAGGTGGTCAGGATCAAAGAGATCATGGCACAGGTCGAAGCACAGTTATCAGAGTGGGATCTGCCTTACAAGGTACCGCAGATGGGTATCATGATCGAAACACCGGCTGCAGCGGTGATCTCAGATCTGCTGGCAAAGGAAGTGGATTTCTTTTCTGTGGGAACCAACGACCTTGCACAGTTTACACTGGCTGTAGACAGGCAGAGCGCGTGTATGGATGAGGTTTACAGATCGGATCATGAGGCCGTGATGCGACTTGTTAAGATGGTGATCGATAACGGTCATGCTGTCGGCATTCCGGTTGGGATCTGTGGCGAGCTGGGAAGTAATCCGGAGATGACACAGACACTGGTGGAAATGGGCGTGGATGAGCTGTCGGTGACGCCGTCCAGGATCCTGCCGCTACGCAAAGCAATTCGGGAAATGGAATAAGATTTATGGGGGCATAGCTCAGTTGGGAGAGCGCTTGAATGGCATTCAAGAGGTCGTGGGTTCAAGTCCCATTGTCTCCACTTGGAATTTGGAAAAAGGAAGAAGGACGGAGGCCCGTCCTTTTTTCACCGGGGATGAAAAAGAAGGTGAATGAATATGGAGATTGAGAGAAAGTTTCTGGTCGCACAGATGCCTGACCGCCTGGATGAATATGAGCATGCACTCATCGTCCAGGCATATCTTTGTACGGAGCCGGTGATGCGGATCCGCAGACATGGTGAGAAATATATCTTTACCTATAAGGGCAGCGGTATGATGATGCGGGAAGAGTACAATCTGCCGCTGACACAGGAGGCATTTGAACATCTGCTGCCAAAGGCGGATGGTAACAGGATTGAAAAGACCAGGTACCTGATTCCATTGGACGATGCTGGAAAGCCCCTGCCTCCCGGTGTACCATCTGAGGGACTGGTTGCAGAGCTGGATGTGTTCACTCTGCCCAAACCCCTGGTCATGGCTGAGGTGGAGTTTCCGGACGAAGAGAGTGTTCTTGCTTTTGAAATGCCTGCCTGGTTTTCAAAGGAGGTTACGGCTGACCCGGCCTATCATAACAGCAATATGAGCAAGGCAGGCAACTGAGATTTTTGAGGAACTTTGATAGATTTTATATGTATTTTGACAGATTTATGGATTTTTTTGGCAATTTGTGGTTTAATGAAAGATGACGGGTTCGTAGCTCAGCTGGGAGAGCACCTGCTCCGCAAGCAGGGGGTCGGGAGTTCGAGTCTCCTCGGATCCAGCATATTTAAAATTTCAATCGGAAAGAGGTGAAACGCATGGAAAGCCCTGACGGCGATTATCGAAGTAGCAACTTGTATCTGCGGCATTTCATGGTGTTTCAGGCCTCTTTTTCTTATGTCTGATCTACAGACGTATTGATTCCGGGCTTGCTTTCATGGCCGTCAGATACGCAGTTTCATGATTTGCGTTATTCCCATCACATTGTAACAACAAAAAACGGATTGCCGGACAGAATGCAGCTGTTCGTTTTATATCTGTGCTTTTTGATTGTGATGACGGGAGGAAAGGAAGGCCAATATGGAAAAGGAAATCCTGAAGGAACCCCTTGAAGAACTGAATACTGACATGCAGGAGATGCAGCCTGTTGAGGATGTGCAAACGCCCGGGGAAGAGCCGGAAATAGAGAATGCAAAAGAGTCTGCGAAAGAATCCGGAAAAGAGTCCAAGAAAGAGCCGAATTATGAGGAAGAGCTCTTAGAGATCATCCGGAGCGATCTTTCCAATCAGGATCTGTTGGAAAAGCTGGATGATTATCATGAGAATGATATCGCCGGCGCCATGGAACGCCTGACGATAGAAGAACGTAAGCGTCTGTACCCGATCCTGGGTGCGGAACGTGTCGCTGAGATCTTCACTTATATCGAGGACGTTGATGAGTACTTAAAAGAGTTGGAAGTGGAGAGGGCAGCGGTTGTCCTGTCCCACATGGACTCTGACGATGCGGTTGATGTCCTGGAAGAAATGGATGAGGAAGTACAGGAAAAGATCGTCTCCCTCATGGATGACGAATCCAGCCGTGACGTCCAGCTGA
>JAFZNL010000245.1 GCA_017550925.1 Lachnospiraceae bacterium
GAGTACGAAGGCGAGGAAGAGACTGACGCTGAGTATGAGGGCGAAGAAGAGACTGACGTCGAGATTGAAGGCGATGAAACCTGGTATGAGAATGAAGATGGCGAGATTACCCTGATCAGCGATGATGAGGAAGAAGAGCCGGTAGCAGAGGCAGAACCGGAAGTTGTAGAGGAAGAACTACTGCCTGAGAAGGCTGTAACTAATCAGGAAGCAGAAAAGAGAGAGGAACCCGAAAAGAAGGCACCGGAAATCGAGCCCCTTGTCTTTTCACAGAACAAGCCTCTCCCGAAAGAGTTTATAGAAGCCATTCAGGTCGTTGCCATGGAAGCTGCAAAAGAAGCAGCGGCGGCAGCGGCGGCAGCAGTTGCAAAAGAAGCAGCAAGTCAGGCAGCAACCCAGGCAGCGGCAGTAGCAAGAGAAGCAGCCAGCCAGGCAGCATCTGAGGCGGCTACTCAGGCTGCGGCGCAGGCAGCGAGCCAGGCAGCCAGGGAAACGGCAGCGGTTACTTCAGCGGTAGCCAGAGAAGCGGCACACAAAGCAGCCCAGGAGACAGCGGCAGCCACAACGGCAGTTGCGACTCAGGCAGCCCAGGAGGCAGCGCGCCTTGCTGCGGAAGAAACTGCCGGTGCCATGAAGGATGCCATCCCTGTGCAGGCTGAGGCGCCTGCAGAGCAGGCTCCGATGGTGGAAAAACAGATCACTGGACAGCTTCGTTTTAAGGACATCATTGAAGGTTGGGAAGATGTAAAAAAAGCCAACGAAGAGAAACATATCGAAGAAATGAAACAGCGGGTGAAAGAGCAGACCGGATCGATGCTCACGGGCTTTGATGCAACCAGCACAAACCGCGGTCCTGAGTTTGACATGTTAAGCCCGATGCTTGATGTATTCAATGAAACAGAACCGCTGGCAGAAGAAGTGGAGAAGGCTCTTTACGAAGACAGTAACAACGGCGCAGAGGATGCGGCAGAAAAAGAGATCTTCGAAGAGAATGAAGGTGAGACCACTGAAACCGGCGAAGAGTTAGTTGAAGAGATTACAGCAAAAGAAGTGGATTCCATTGAATCAGATCTGTTTGCGGATGAAACGGCAGCTGAAAAGCTGATGCAGATACCGATATCTCCGATGAGACAGACCGCAGAGTATTTGATACGGCAGAGATCAATGGCTTAGAAGACAAACTTCTTTCCGCATTAGAAGGACAGCATTACGATACGGCAAATATCCAGTCTGAGATCCTTCATAGTTATTTGGAAAATGTAACGGAAACCGGGCAGACCGGGGTGGAAGATACCCAAACTGCTGCAACAGATGTAACCGGTTTTGCAGATGCCAAAAGCGCTGAAACGGATATCTCCGAAGAAGGCAGTGCATCAGAACCGGAGACTACAACAGAAGAGTCTGCAAAGACAGCTGCTGAGACAGTTGCCGACAGTGAAGGTGATGCAGCAGATAAAGAAGAAACGGTTGCAGAGGTTTCGCAACAGGCTATATCAACAACCGACGCGGCAGCGGCGGCAGCGGCAGCGGCGATCGCAGCCGCAGCAGCGCTGAATGGCACGCAGCCGAAATCTGAAACAGCTGAAGTAAAAGAGGAATCTGCGGTCAGTGAACCGGCACAGACGGTTAGCGCAGCGCCGATCAACAGCGCGGCAGCTGCTACCAGTGGTGTGACCAGCGCAGCAGAGGCTGTGGCACTTGCCAAGGCGGCAGCCATGGCGAAGAGCACTGAAACAGTCCCGGCCGCAGCACCGGAAACTGCGCCTGTAACAGAAACACCGGTTTCAACGGATGTGGCAGCAGTAGCGATCCAGAATGCCATTGCAGTCACGGATGCGCCGGCAGCGGAGACACAGTCTCAGGCACCTGCGGAAAGTACGCAGCCGACAGAGAATGCTTCCGGTGATGCTCAGGCTGCATCACAGGAAAATTCACAGCCGGCGGTAGAATCCGATTATCGTATTTTGACAAAAGAAGAAAAAGATGTTTTCTCATCCGCAGCCCAGGGCAAACAGATGCAGCAGCTTATCGCGGAAACCATTGATACCGCAGAGCTGAATCCCATGGAAGGGAATCTGATCATCATCGGAGAAGAAGGAACAGAACCGGATGCATTTTCCAGGGAGCTGGCGATCGCAATGGGACTTTCCAAACCTTCCATCTCCGCAAAGATGGCGGCACTGACAGCGGAAGAGCTTTCCGGCAAGGATATCGAGGCCTATCTGAAAGAGCATGAAGGCGGTGCCATGATCGTGGACCGTGCCGGCGAAATGACGACGGATACCTGCGACCGCCTGATACGCGCAGCGCAAAGTGTGAGTGCGATCCTGCTGATCATAAACGATCTGCCGGAAGGCATTGAGCGGCTGAAAAAGACCTATCCCAGATTGCCGGAGTTCTTTGCAAAGACCATCACTATCGATGTGCTTGACAATAACGGCCTGGTACGGTTTGCTCAGCTCTATGCAAATAAGAAAGAGTATTCCATTGACGATATGGGAAGGCTGGCTCTTTACAACCGGATCGAGGAGCGGCAGCGCATCGATCATGCAGTGACCATCGATGAGGTGAAAGAGATCGTGGATCTTGCTATTTCCAAGGCAGAGAAGAAGAGCGTGGGCCACCTGATGGATATCGTATTCTCGAAACGCTACGACAAAGAGGATATGGTGGTGCTCAGGGAAAAGGACTTCATGATTTAACAATCCGTATTAAATCAAAAATATAAATATTGTAACAGGGTAGTGTAAAGACCGATATGAAAATGCGAAATCGGGAAACTACTGATAAATTAGAAAGTGTAAAGACCGATATGAAAATGCGAAATCGGGAAACTACTGATAAATTAGAAAGGGGTCAGGGTATGGCAGCAAAAAAATTGAAAAACGAAGTATTCTTATCTGAGGACGATCAGTACCTGTTCGCGCAGGGAACCCACTATGAGATCTATGAAAAACTGGGAGCCCATGAGGTCGAGGTAGATGGGCAGAAGGGTGTATACTTTGCGGTATGGGCGCCCAATGCACAGTACGTGAACGTGGTGGGCGATTTCAATGATTGGGATATTTACAAAGATAACATGGAGCGCCTCGGCGGCGGACAGATCTTTGCCATGTTCATTCCGGGCGTGAAAAAAGGTGATCTGTACAAGTTCGTCATCACAACGGCTGACAACCGCAAGATCTACAAGGCAGACCCCTTTGCAAACTATGCACAGCTCCGACCGGAGACAGCATCCGTAGTTACAAACTTAAATGACTTCAAATGGACGGATGACGCCTGGGAAGATGCAAAGCAAACCAAGGACAACAACAAATTGCCCATGGCCATCTATGAGTGCCACATCGGTTCCTGGAAAAAGCATCCGGTGGATCAGCCCAAGAGCGATACGGACAAGGGCTTTTACAATTACCGCGAGTTTGCGGATGCCTTCGTAGAGTATTGCAAGGACATGAAATACACCCACGTGGAGCTCATGGGTATTGCCGAGCATCCTTTCGACGGATCCTGGGGTTATCAGGTAACCGGCTACTATGCACCCACCTCCCGCTACGGCGAGCCCACGGACTTTATGTATCTGGTCAACACCCTGCACCGCGCCGGCATCGGCGTGATCCTGGACTGGGTACCGGCCCACTTCCCCCGGGATGAATTCGGTCTTTCCATGTTCGACGGATCCCCTTTGTTTGAGTATGCAGATCCCCGCAAGGGTGAGCATCCCGACTGGGGCACCAAGGTATTTGACTTTGGCAAAAATGAAGTTAAGGACTTTTTGATCGCAAATGCCATGTACTGGCTGAAGAAATATCATATCGACGGCCTTCGCGTTGACGCCGTGGCTTCCATGCTGTATCTGGACTATGGCCGCAGGGACGGCGAGTGGGTACCGAACCGCTATGGCAACAACAAGAACCTTGAGGCGATTGAATTTTTCAGACATCTAAATTCCATCATCAAGGAAAAATTCCCCGGCTGCATGATGATCGCAGAGGAATCCACAGCATGGCCGCTGGTTACCGGCGAGCCGAAAGAGGGCGGACTGGGCTTCTCCTTCAAGTGGAATATGGGATGGATGCATGACTTCTGTGCTTATATGAAACTGGATCCCATCCTTCGCAAGGGCGCACATTACAACCTGACTTTTGCCATGAGTTATAATGAGGCGGAAAACTATATCCTGCCCATTTCCCATGATGAGGTGGTGCATCTGAAATGTTCGATGCTCAACAAGATGCCGGGCTTTTATGTAGATAAATTCGCCAACCTGCGCGTGGGTTACACCTACATGTTCACACACTGCGGCAAGAAGCTTCTGTTCATGGGCCAGGACTTCGGTCAGGACTGCGAGTGGAGTGAAGAAAGAGAGCTTGAGTGGCATTATCTGGCAGATAAGGAGCACGGCTGCCTGCATAACTATATGAAGAATCTGCTGGAGATCTATAACAAGTATCCGGCTCTTTATGAAAACGATAATAACTGGAAGAGTTTCGAGTGGCTCAATCCCGATGACAAGGACAACAGTATTTATTCCTACGTACGTAAAGCCGCAAACGGCAAGAACAACCTGGTCATCGTACTGAACATGACCCCCATGGAAAGAAAGAGCTACCGTGTGGGCGTTCCGAAGAAGAAAAAATACAAACTGCTGTTAAACAGCGATGAGCAGCAATTCGGCGGCACCGGATTGAAGGTAGCCAAAGAGGTATCCGCAAAAGCAGAGGACTGCCATGGCTGGGATTACTCAATCCTGGTTGACCTGGCACCTTATGCAGCCCATATCTATGTATATTAAAAGATATTGTTCATAACGTTAGCACAAGATAAGCGCTAACGGAAATAACAACAGACACTACCATAGCATGGAGGCGAATATGGCAGGCTTTGATGAAATCTATGGACAACCACAGATCGTGGAGCACTTTAAAAACGCACTTTCCACCGGAAAGATCTCACATGCGTATATCATAGAAGGAGAGCGTTCTTCCGGCAAGGAATTCATTGCCAGAGTGTTTGCCCAGGCCTTAGAGTGCGAAGCCGGTGGCATCGATCCCTGTAATGAGTGTCATTCCTGCAGGCAGGCAAATAACGGAAATCATCCGGACATCATCAAGGTGATGCATGAAAAACCGCAGAATATCGGTGTGGATGATATTCGGGCAGGGATCAATGACAATATTCTGATCAAACCCTATTCCGGAGACTGGAAGATCTATATCATCAATGAAGCGGAAAAAATGAGCATCCAGGCGCAGAACGCCCTGCTCAAGACTCTGGAAGAGCCCCCTGAATATGCAGTGATCCTGCTGCTGACCTCCAACCTGGACGTGATGCTGCAGACCATCATCAGCCGCTGCGTGGTTCTTCATATGAAGCCGGTTCCCGATGACATGATCAAGGGATATCTGATGCGGGAGCTTCATATCCCGGACTATAAGGCAGATGTCTGTACAGCCTTTGCCCAGGGGAATCTGGGAAAAGCAAAAGCGCTGGCAGTTTCCGAAGAGTTTGACAATATCAAAACAGAGGCGGTGAACCTTCTTCGGTACATCCGTGAAATGGAGATCACCGAGATCGTAACGGCCATTAACAAGATCAAGGATTACAAGATTGATATCAATGATTATCTGGATATTCTTTCCGTCTGGTATCGCGACGTGCTGCTGTTTAAGGCAACCAACGATGCCAACCATCTGATCTTTAAGGATGAGATCCAGTATATCAAAAAAGTGGCAAACCAGAGCGCCTACGAGGGGATCGAGATCATTCTGGAAGCCCTCGATAAAGCAAAAGCAAGGCTGCGCGCTAATGTCAGCTTTGAGATGACCATGGAGCTGCTGCTTTTGACGATTAAAGAAAATTAGTTATATATATTAGTAGTATAAAGCCCGGTATGGAAATACGAAGGCGAAAAACTACTGATCAATTCGAAGGGAAAAATAACATGATAGAAGTAGTCAGTGTGAGTTTCAGGACGGCCGGCAAGGTGTATTATTTCAGACCTGCCGGTTTACCTGTGAAAAGAGGTCTTCATGTGATCGTGGAGACAGCAAGAGGAACCGAATACGGAACCGTAGTCGGAGACATCAAGGAGATCGATGAGGAAGAGTTTTCCGCACCGGTAAAACCCATCCTGCGTATTGCAACGCCCCAGGATGAAGAGCAGGAAGCGCAGAACCGGGACAAAGAAGCGAAGGCTTTTGTGATCTGCAAGGAAAAGATCGCAGCCAGAAACCTGGAGATGAAGCTGATCGGAGTGGAGTATACCTTCGATAACAGCAAGATCCTGTTTTACTTTACAGCAGACGGCAGAGTGGATTTCCGGGAGCTGGTAAAAGACTTAGCGGGAGTATTTCGTACCAGGATCGAGCTTCGTCAGATCGGTGTGAGGGACGAGACTAAGATCATCGGCGGCATCGGCATCTGCGGCAGGCCACTTTGCTGCCATACCTATCTGCCGGATTTTGCGCCGGTTTCCATCAAGATGGCAAAAGAACAGAACCTGTCCTTGAACCCCACCAAGATCTCCGGGGTTTGCGGCAGACTTATGTGCTGCCTGAAAAATGAAGAAGATACCTATGAGTACCTGAACAAGCTGATGCCCGGCATCGGTGACATGGTGACCGCTGAAGGCGGCAGCGTGGAAGGGGAAGTGCATTCTGTCAACGTCCTTCGCCAGACCGTGAAGATCCTGGTGCAGGTTGGTGATGATGAACGTGAGATTCGCGAATATAAAGTGGATGAACTGACCTTTGAGCCGAGAAAAGGCGGCGCAAAACGTGACAAGCGAAAAGATAAGAAAAAACGCACCAAAGAAGAGGTAGCAGAAGAACTTCTCGAAGAGCAGGAAGAACAGGAACTGGAAAAACTCATCGAGGCGGACGAAGAGGATTTGAGCCGTGAGACCAGCCAGGAAGAAAAAGACCAGGATGCAGTCCTGAAAAAAGACAGGCCGCAGAGAAGGAACCGTGGTAACAGAAAACCTTACAGGCAAGATGGCCAGGATCGTCAGGATCGCCAGGACCGACGTGACCGGGGCGGAAATGATAACCGCAGTGCGGATGGCCCCAGACAGCAGGGTGGTAATGGAAACCAAAATGCCGGAAACGGTGACAATAACGGTCAGAGAAACCAGAATGGTGGCCAGCGGGATTTCCGGAAAGGCGACAGGAATAATAATTTCCGTGACCGGAAGAACGGCCGCAGAGATTTTAACAATCAAAACGGCGAAGGCGGCAAAGGAGAGGGTGCCGGCGGTCAGCACCGTGATCATAAAGGCAATAACGGCGGACGCGACCGCAGGAATGACCGGAATGACAACAGAAGAGATTTTAGGCAGAATAAAGGATATCGCGGGAACCGTGAGCATGACGGACAGGGCGGCCATCACGACGGAAACGGCGATAACAAGGGTGAAGCATGAAAGAATCGCAGCTAAGGCTGGATGACCTGGGGATCAATGGATACCGGATCTATCAGGACCCGAAACGGTTCTGTTTCGGCATGGATGCAGTCCTTCTCTCAGGCTTTGCAACTGTTCGGGATGGACAGACAGTTCTGGACCTTGGAACCGGAACCGGTATTTTGCCCATTCTTTTGGAAGCAAAGACCGGAGCGGCTCACCTGACAGGGCTTGAGATCCAGGAAGAGAGCGCGGATCTTGCGCGAAAAAGTGTCGAACTTAACGGACTGACCGAAAAAATTGACATAGTGACAGGTGATATCAGGGAGGCGGATACCCTTTTCGGGGCGGCCTCCTTTGATGTCATAACCTCAAATCCGCCTTACATGATCGGCGGTCACGGATTGAAAAATGCATCTGAGGCAAAACTGATCGCAAGGCATGAGGTGGCCTGCAATTTTGATGATATCGCCAGGGTTAGCAGCCGCTTACTGGTTAGCGGAGGTAAACTCTTTCTTGTGCACAGACCTTTTCGGCTGGCAGAACTGATGGTGACATTAACTAAATACGCCTTAGAGCCCAAGCGGATCCGTTTCGTACATCCGCACCTGACGGATGAACCGAACATGGTGCTGATCGAAGCGGCGAAGGGTGGCAAAAGCCGCGTTACCGTGGAAAAACCGCTGATCGTCTACGAACCGGACGGCGAATACACGGATGAGATTTATGATATCTACAAGATGCCGGACTACAAGCGATGCCAGATTGGAGAATAGTGTCAGAGGGATGCTCGCATACCGGAGACACTATTCGAACAATCTGATAGCGCGCCAGCGCGTCATGAGCGGAGTGCGAAGCACGTAGCGAATGTGCATCGCGTATCAATATGAGGAAATAATAGTGTTTGGAAAAAAGAGGCAAACTCCATACGAATACGACCGCGACAAGGAAACCCCTGTGATCCGCGCCAGCATCTGCACCGGCGAAGAAGTAGCGGGTTTTCAGAACAAGGAAACAGGGCAGTTCCGCGATGTGTGCCTGCTTAGAAACTCTGCAGAAAAAGAAGCATTTTGCAGGGCGTGCGGAATAGCACCCGGAGAGATCCGTAAAATTTATTAGCAGATATCGGATATGGAACGCAAACAGAGTCAAAAGTTGTAGACGAAATAGCCGAAAAAAGGAATTGAACAACGCATTATGGGAGATAGTCAGGGTACAAAAATGAATAACGGACCGGCAGGCATCTTGTATCTGTGCGCCACCCCCATCGGAAATTTAGGGGATATCACGGGGCGCGTTCTCGATACACTGCGCGAAGTAGACCTGATCGCTGCCGAGGATACGAGAAACAGTATCAAGCTTTTAAATCATTTCGATATCCATACCCCCATGACCAGTTATCATGAGTACAATAAAGTCGAAAAAGCCGCATCGCTGATCACACAGATGAAGGAAGGAAAAAACATCGCCCTGATTACGGATGCCGGAACGCCGGCGATTTCTGATCCAGGTGAAGTCCTTGTGGCCATGTGCCACGCCGAAGGGATCCATGTGACAAGTCTGCCGGGAGCATGTGCGGCAATTACGGCGCTGACGCTTTCCGGACTGTCATCCAGGCGCTTTGTATTTGAAGGATTTTTACCGGAGGAAAAGAAAGAGAGAGCCCTGGTCCTGGAAGAACTGCAGAATGAAAAAAGGACCATGATCCTTTACTCGGCGCCCCATGACCTGAAGAAAAACCTGAAACTTTTGCAGCAGACACTGGGAAACCGGAAGCTGACGATCTGCAGGGAACTGACCAAGAAATTTGAATCCGTCATGCCGACGACCATCGATGAGGCCATCGCTTTTCATGAGGAAAATGAGCCCCGCGGAGAGTACGTGCTTGTGATTGAAGGCAGGAGCCGGGAAGAGGAACAGGCGCAAAAGGCGCAGCAGTTTGAAGAGATGAGCATTGCGGAACATGTGCAGTTATATGAGCAGCAGGGACTTGACAGAAAAGCAGCCATGAAGGCAGCGGCAGACGACAGAGGGATTTCAAAGCGGGATGTTTATCAGGCACTTTTGCAGGAAAAAGGGGAAAACTGACAATATTCTAATATATACTTTACAATACAGGAAACCTTCGTTATAATCATTGACGAACAGTGCCTTTTCGGGCATGTTTGGTAATTCAAAAGAGAGGGCCGGCAAAATGGTCCTGAGATTAAAGGAGATAGCAATTATGTTAGAAAGATTGATTGAGATCATCAAGGAAACGCTCAACGTTGAGGGCATGGAGATTACTGAAGATACCAATTTTAAGGATGATATCGGTGCAGATTCTCTGGATCTTTACGAACTTTTGCAGGCATTCGACGATGAGTACGGCGTAGGTATTCCTGAGGAAGAAGAGGAACTTGAGAAACTTGAGACCGTTGGTGCTGTTGTTGAATATCTGCGCAGCAAGGGTGTAGAGTGATCTGATTTCTGATGATCCATTGGCGATCTGTTTCTTGAAAAATCGCTGAAAATCTACTATAATGAATATACTGTTTTCGATATGCTGTTTTATGGATTGGTATAGATAAAACGGATACAGAAAACAAAGGTGTTACACGCTTAACAGTTGGGGGAAAAGGAGAAGGAATCATATGAGATTATTAACAAGATCGGATTTTGATGGCCTTGCTTGTGCGGCACTTTTAAAAGAAGCCGGCATCATTGACAGCTGGAAGTTCGCACATCCGAAGGATCTGCAGGACGGATTGATCCCGGTAGATGAGAATGACTGTCTGGCGAATGTGCCTTACGTAAAGGGCTGTGGGCTTTGGTTTGATCATCATACCAGTGAGCAGGAAAGACTGAAATTTGATTTTGAGTTCAAGGGCGAAAGCCGTCCCACACCTTCCTGTGCAAGACTGATCTATGAGTATTATGGCGGAAAAGAAAAATTCCCGCAGTTCGATGATATGATGGAAGCGGTCGACAAGGTTGATTCCGGTCATCTTGATATTGATGACGTGATGAATCCCGAAGGCTGGGTGCTGGTCGGATTCCTTATGGATCCGAGGACCGGTCTGGGTCGTTGGAGAGAGTTCACCATCAGTAACTATCAGTTGATGGAGCAGCTCATCGATGCATGCCGCACCATGACAACGGAAGAGATCCTGAATCTTCCCGATGTGAAAGAGCGTATCGAAGTTTATTTCGAGCAGACGGATAAATTCAAAGAGATGGTTACCGCTCATACCAAGGTAGACGGTAATCTGATCATTACCGATCTTCGCGGCGTAAATCCGATTTATTCCTGCAACAGATTCATGATCTATTCCATGTATCCGGAGCAGAATATCTCCGCATGGATCGTAAGTGGCAAGGGTGGCGCAGGCTGTTCAGCAGCAGTTGGCTACAGCATTTTGAACCGCACCTCCAATGTTAATGTAGGTTCCCTGATGCTCAAGTATGGCGGCGGTGGCCACAAGGCAGTCGGTACCTGCCAGTTCTCCGATGAGAACATGGACGCGGATCTGCCGAAGATGCTGGCTGAGTTGACAGAGCTGGCGAACGCATAAGAATTGAAATATTGAGCCGAGCGAATAAGAAAAAAGCGGGTCGCATGCTTGCATGCAGACCCGTCTTTTTTTTCTTATTCATTTGGCGAGAGCCAAATCATGAGCAAACGGAAAGCACCGCAGGTGCGGGTTTGCGAATGGTCCGGCTCAATGAAAGATTAAGTTGATTATAGTTCCGCACACCAGTGAAAATCCCACCACAAATCCCCAGTACAAAAGAAAGTGTTTGATCCCCAGTACGCTTTTCAGCGCACCGAGATTCGTGATCTTCGTTGCCGGTCCGGTGATCATAAAGGCAGCGGCGCTGCCAAGGCTCATGCCGCTTGCCAGCCAGGTCCTTAGGATGGGGATCGTCCCACCGCCGCAGACATAGAGGGGCACGCCGACGGTTGCTGCCATTAAAACGCCCCAGGCTTTGTTTCCGCCAAATACAAAGGTGATGGCATCCTCCGGAATATAGCGTTGAAAGAGTGCTGATAAAACAATGCCCACCAGGAAATAAAGCCCGGTGGCTTTTACATTTCTCCAAAGATTCTTCAGATATCGGATAAACAGATTCGGATCCGTGTCCCGGCTTGCCGGTTCATCAAAGCTCTTGAAGTCAAAATAGGATTTTCCCCGAAAAAAGAACATGATCAGAAGCCCTACCGCGATACCGCAGAAAAAACAGGTCAGGATCCGGATCCATAAGACCTTTACGCCAAGTGCCGCGCTGTAGATGATCAGCTGGGGATTTAAAAGAATGGAGCTCATCATAAAAGAAGCCAGCCATTCATCACGGATGCCGCCTTTGGAAAAAGAAGCTGCAATGGGGATGGTGCCGTACATGCAAAGAGGCGATGCCACGCCGAGAGCTGAAGCAAAAATGATACCGATGACGCCATGCCTCGTTTTTTTCATGCCACGCATCAGCGCGTGGATCCTGTCTTTGAAAAAGACCGAAACCAGGGAGCCGGCTGCCATGCCGATGATCCAGTACCAGAAGATCTGGCTCAGCTGCAGGGTGAAATAATACCAGAAATAGATAAGTTCCCGCCGAAGTATTTCCATCATATCACTCATCCAGACTGATCAGATTGTAGGCTCTGTTGCCAAGCCCGATTTCCTGGGCATGGGTCAGGATATTCAGGCCGTTCAGGGAAAGGATCCTTTCCTGCAAAGAACCGCCGTCCTGTGCTTCAAACACCAGGTCGATGCATGCCTGGTCCAGCGCCACCGGATCGTGGGAAGCCAGGATCCCGATATCGTGCATATCCACCTCAGCCGGTGTGGAGACACAGTCGCAGTCCACCGACATCCGGTTCATAACGCTGATATAAGTGATATTATTTCCATGGTCTTCATAGTCGGATACGGACTTTGCCGCTTCAGCCATGGAATCCGTAAAGTCGTCCTGATTCGTGGTCAGCGCCACCAGGTTAAAAAGCGCTGGCGTATGGGAATGACCCGCCGAATGGATCCGCACTTTGCCTTCCCTGGAGCCGATGCCGATGGAGATATTCTTTAGCGCGCCGCCAAAGCCTCCCATGGGATGCCCCTTAAAGTGTGAGAGCACAAGGACAAAATCGTAATCCGCCAGATTTTTGCCCACCCAGTTTTCCTTCAGATGCACGCCGCCTTCCACTGGGATCGCCATATAGCCATCCCGGTCTATAATGTCTACATCTGCGATCTTGGTAAAACCGTGTTCCTCGGCAACCTGCATATGCATCTCGGTTTCCGCTCTCTTGGAACCGCCATAGGCTGTATTGCATTCCACGATGGTGCCGTTAACGTGCTGTACCAGATTTTTGATCAGATCGGGATCTAAATAATTCGGGTTTCCTGCTTCGCCGGTAGAGAGTTTAACGGCCACTTTTCCCTGGGGTGAAACGCCCAGCGCCTCGTAGGCTTTCATCAAACCTTCCGGACTGATGTCACGGATCATGTAGACATCGCTGACGCTGCCGGTATCACGTCCTTCCTTTTTCATTGTCTCTGCATTATAAGAAACATGGGGTTCGATCTCATAATGCATGTGCACTTTATAGCCAACAACGCCGGCAACGATGATAAAAATGATGCTGCCGAGTATGATGAATAATTTCTTTTTTCCTTTTTTCTTTTCCATGATTTCTCCGGTTCGAGTATTCCATTATGATAAGTTTACAAATACTTTGCGCAAGGTTTCTGATCGATCCGTGTGTTCCTGCAAAAAACAATATACCACAAATGTAAACAGATATGTTCAATTTTACACAAAAAAAACAGTCCGGTTAGGGTCCCGGACTGTTATCTATTCCCCTCTCATGATAAGGAAAGGCCAAACAAAGATTCTGACCTGTATTGTACTGTATTTTACCGGCATTGTCCTAAAGTTTGTAAATTTTGCCATTTTTTTTGTAAAATTTCACGCAAATCCTCTGAATTGATTGCGCTTTTTTCTAAAAACGGATATACTTAGGCTATGATTACCGTAGCGATTTGTGATGACGAACCGATTGAAGTCAAAGCACTGAGACACTTTTTAGAGATTTTCTCGATGCGCACCCAGACTCCTTTTCATATCAGGGAGTTTAAAAGTGGTGACCAGCTTTTGAACTTCCTGGCCACCGGAGAGCGGTTTGACCTGTACCTTCTCGATATCATGATGCCCGGACAGGATGGGATCATGCTTGGGAAAAACATTCGGAACCACGACAAGGAAAGCCTGATCGTATATATCACTTCATCGCCTGATTTTGCATTGCAATCCTATGAGGTACGTGCATTTTATTATCTGATCAAACCCTTATCGGAAGATAAGCTTTTCCCGATCTTACATGAGATCACAAATCTGGTATCCGATAAAAAGAAACGGGAGGTTGCGGTCAAAACACGGGATGGTCAGGTATTGATCGATTTTGATAACCTGATGTATGCGGAGCTTTCCGGAAGGGCGATACAATACCACGTAATCGGAGGTGAACCCGTTCAATCGGTTACTTTTTCCGGTTCATTTAAAAGAGTGATAGAGCCGATTTTGGCGGACAATCGATTTGTTATGGGGGGCGCCAGTTTCCTTTTGAATCTTCAGTATATCCGCCTGGTTGATAAACAGGGAGTTGTCCTGACGGATTATACCAGGATCAACCTGCCCAAGAGTGCCTGCAAGGGTCTCTCGGATAAATGGAATGCCTGGTGGCTGGATCATGATGGGAAGGAAGAAAAGGCTAAAAAACAAGGTTAGAGGTAAAGATAGTATTTAACATAAAACTTGAAAGAATACTAAGACAGAAAAACAGGCGGCATATAGGCCGCCTCAGACTGTAGACAAAGTGGGTGTGAATAATAACGACACACCCACTTTTCTCATATTTTTATCAAATATTTCTTACGCTGCCATAAAACTACAAGAAAAATGCATATACGGTGTGCCTATCAGCCCCTTTCTTTGGAGCA
>JAFZNL010000246.1 GCA_017550925.1 Lachnospiraceae bacterium
GAAAACAGGTTTCCGTCGGCTGCAGGAGGCAAAGGTTTTGCACCCCTGGCAGAGTATGTGCATTCCCTGGGACTGAAATTCGGTATCCATATCATGCGCGGTATCCCCCGGCAGGCAGTTACAAAAAACTGCCCCATAAAGGGAACGGATCAGACCGCCAGACAGATTGCGAAAACCGATTCCATCTGCTGCTGGAATACGGACATGTACGGCGTGGATCCGGCGAAAGAGGGGGCAAGGGCATACTATGACAGCCTGTTTGAACTCTATGCATCCTGGGGCGTGGATTTTGTGAAGGTGGATGATATCTGCAGGGAACTTCCAAAAGAGGAAGAAGAGCTGAAGATGATCAGCGATGCGCTCCATGATTGTGGTCGGGAAATGGTGCTGAGCTTATCGCCCGGACCGGCGCTCCTTGAAAAAGCGCAGCTTTATAAAGACTATGCCAATATGTGGCGGATCACGGATGATTTCTGGGATAAGTGGGAACTGCTTTATCAGATGTTTGAGCGGGCGGAAAAGTGGTGCATCCACACAAGTCCCGGCAACTGGCCCGACTGCGATATGCTTCCCATCGGTGCGATCATGCAGGATGAGGATCCGGCTTACCGGTGCGCTTTTACCCGGGATGAGCAGATCACCATGATGACGCTCTGGTGTATGATGCGCTCACCCCTGTTCATCGGCGGTGAGATGACCAAATTCGATGATTTTACATTAGAACTTCTGACAAATGCCGATCTGTTGGAGGTAACAAACCATACCCACTCTGCCCATCCGCTGTTTCGGCGCATCACGGATGGAAAGGAGCAGATCGCCTGGTTTGCCCCCCATGAAAACGGCAAAGATTATTATCTGGCGTTGTTTAACTGCGCAGAGGAAGAATGCGAGATCTCGGCCACTATACCGGTGCGGGGGAGTTTTCAGGTGACGGATGTTTGGAGTGGTAAGTTATGCGGAAAGGTTGAAGGTGTGCTTTCTGCGAAAGTAAAATCACACGGAGCACGGCTTCTGAAACTTGAAAAGAAGGTATCATGTTAAAGGCCGGTATAAAAATCAAAGAGGGAAACGAATTAAAAATCGAATAATCAAAATGAGCCTGAGTAAAAGGGATAAGGAGTATGACATGGTAGCGGATAATGAAAATCCGGAGCTGATCCTGGAAACAGATCGATTATTTCTACGAAAAATGAATATGGATGATTTTGAGTCCCTGTACGCAGTTTTGGCAGATCCGGAGATCATGCAGCATTATCCCTATTCCTTTGATGAGGAGCGGGTCAAAGACTGGATCCGGCGCAACATGAAGCGGTATGAAGACAATGGATTTGGCCTGTGGGCGGTATGCCTGAAGGAAACCGGGGAAATGATCGGTGACTGCGGGCTGACTTTGCAGAATATTGAAGGACAGATGCTGCCGGAGATCGGTTATCATATTCGAAGAGATTGTCAGCATAAAGGATATGCCAAGGAGGCTGCAGGTGCGGTTCGTGACTGGGCTTTCAAAAACACGGATTATCCGGCTCTGTATTCTTATTGTAAATATACAAACGAAGCATCTTTCAAAACGGCGGAAGCCATCGGAATGCATTTTGAAAAAGAGTATCCGGATGAAGCAAATGAGGTGACACACGTTTCCGTGATTTATAGAAATGAGGTTGTAAAACCTTAAGGTTCAGGTTGGCTATTATAGCCACCATCAGATAACTCTACGCAGCGTAGGTTTTCAGGGAATAGTCTGTGTACTATCATCTGTTTGTAACGACCCAGTAGCGAACAGTCCGATTTGAAAGTGTCGGACGAATACTACGAATGAAATTCAGGAGGTATTTAAGATGAATCAGTACATTACAGGCACAGCCATACGGAACTGGCGGGAACAAAAAGGGATGACACAGCTGCAGTTGGCAGAGATCCTGAAGGTGAGCGACAAAACGATTTCCAAGTGGGAAACAGGGAAGGGTTATCCGGATATCACGCTCTTAGAGACCATAGCGGATGCTTTTGGTGTATCCGTACCGGAACTGATCTCCGGGCAGCAGATCAAAAATGCCAATGTATCTGCCAATATGATCCGTTCAAAGTTTTATGTCTGTCCGGTCTGTGGGAATGTGATCCACAGCATGGGGGAGGCAGTGATCCATTGTCATGGGATTCAGTTGCCGCCCGCGGAAGTGGAGCCCACAGACGAACAGCATATGGTCTTTATTGAAAGAGTAGAGGATGAATATTTTGTCAGCATCGATCATGAAATGACCAAGACCCATTACATCTCTTTCATTGTGGCGGTATCATCAGATCGCTGCCAGATGGTGAAGCTGTATCCGGAAGGTGCGGCCCAGGCGAGATTTCAGATCAACGGTGTACGGAAAATATATTTTTACTGTAACCGGGATGGGCTGTTTTGTCAGGATATTGTAAAAGGCATTGATGATAAGGAAAGCGGATATGATGGCTCGAAAGAGCGAAAAGAACTGGAAAAGGCAGCGACTATGCTGTTTGGATGAAGAACATATATTGCATATGGTAATCGGAGGTAATAGGTCATGAAAATTGTCAGGAAAACTGAGCCGGAAGAATGTGTCGATGAATTTGTGAGTGCAGCATTTTCTGATTATGCGATGTCCAATGATGTTGCGCTGAATTATGAAGATTATTGGTTTGTTGCAGAAGATGACGAAGGAAATATCATCGGATCGATCACAGGGCGAGCTTATTATAACGAAGTGCATATCGGAGACCTGATCATAGATAAAAACTGCAGGGGGCAAAACATCGGGACGAAACTGGTAACTGTGGTGGAGGAAGAATACAGACGTAAGGGATTTGCGAAGGTTTCTTTAACTACATTTGGATTCCAGGCACCGGAGTTTTATAAAAAACTGGGTTATTCATTGGAATTCATCCGTGAGGATCCGGATCCGAAGCTGTCCAAGTATTTTTATTGTAAAGCTTTGTAAGCAAAAACAGGATGCGATCGTTAGAAAAGAGGAAATCGGAATGGTTATTGAGTTTACCCAATTTGTGGATGCTATTTCGCGCGCAACGGATTTTGTTGAGGCGGAACTTTTGCAGGTTCCGCATTATCATGAAAAGCGGGTTGCCGTTCTTGTAAACAGAATGGGCAGGTATCTGGAAATGAACTACCACTCACATGCGGTGCCATAGCTCCTATGTAAATGGTATCTTGTTTTAGCGGTCGTGACAATTACTCCTTTCGGACCAAAATGGCTGTCCGTACCATCATGGCTGGTTCACGCAGCCTCTATCCGCTTAACCGGAATACGTTGGGGGTTCAGTTCGTGGAACCCTGACACTTCTGGATACTTAAGGAACCCAAAATCCAACACCTTTCCAAAGGCATCAGGAAACGCCTTCCTTAAGATGTTGGCAGCACCATTAAGGTCAGCATTGACAAACTGCCCGTCATGGCATTTATATAATCCTCTTTTTGTGCGGTGACCTGAAAATATGGCTTTTTCATCATCCACTCCATAGGTCGGGATGTAGTCACTGCTGGTAAAGTCAGCCTGTGAGGTGTAAGACTCTTCCTGGACCACCACATCTATGCCTGCCCTTGCTGCTTTGTATGTGATCATTTGCCTCAGCATGAATAAAGGGACAGCATAAAACATCTGGCTATTGTTATGTGTCATATCAAGGCCCTGTTTTTGCCCTTTGTTGACACCAAGCACAAGAACACCTACCCTATGCTCAATACAGTACCTTATGATGTCACGGCTGATCTTATGGCACTGGTCGCGGTTGAAGCAGTCATGACTTACAGAAAGGTTATTGAGCCTTTTTGACATAGGACAATAACTCTTATGCCCATGGGTGATCATTGAAACGAGGCTTGCCCTGCGCTTTGCAAAAAACTGGTTTTCGGACAAAATAGCACCGCCCTTGTACAGTCTGGATGTCCTGTCCGTACATACTATGGCTGCGATGTTATGAGTCCCAAAATCAATTCCTGCAATATTAGGCATGTCCGGATCCAAGGGAATATCTGCCGTCTCAAATGTGAGTGACAGGATATAACGCCCATAATAAGGCTTTACCTTGCATTCAATAAGCCTCGCATCGCCGGGAATATTGCCAATATCAAATCGAAATCCTTTGAGTTTTGGCAATTTAAGTTCATGATGGCTCCCATTGGGATATATGACAGCATCCTGGTTGCTGAATGTAAAGGATATATGACCACCGGACTTCTTATAACGTGGCATCCTTGGCCTGCCAAGGTATTTATCAGGATGTTTCTTATAATCTTTAAGTGATTTGAGCCAGCCTGAAAAATTCATGCAGGCACTTTTTACGACAGCCTGTGCGCTCTGCATTGGCAGACCTGCAAAGAAGTCCGGGTTAAGCGTCACCCTCATCAGCTTTTCAAGATGGTTGTAGCTGACCACACGCCTGACAGTAATGGATGGATAAGCAGCTTCAAGAAGTTTTACCTCAGTAAACACCTCTGTTTCGTTGGCCGTCCTTACAGGTTTGTCGAACCCGGTAAATATCTGCCTGATCCGATATAAAGACGCATTGTACAGGTTGCATGCCAGGACAGAGTAACTGTCAAGGTAATCGCACAATTCCCGGTAACGGTATTTTGTTATGATAAACTGTCTGACCTGATACATATGTATGTTATCCTTTACAAATCCTTAATGTATGATATAATTATATCACATCTATAAATGTATGTAAAGGAAAACCCAAACATATGTACGCAAAGAAACAAGGGCGGTCATACTATACAAACAGACACAGCTGTTTCCTGCTCCAATACCATATGGTTCTCGTGACCAAGTACAGAAAGCCCTGCCTTGATGGCGTTATAAAACCATGCGTGTATTCAAAGATTAAGGGTATATTTAAGGAGCGAGGATTAAATATACTACAGATGAACGGCGAACCGGATCATGTTCATATATTGTTTGAAGCTGATCCTTTTACATCGCCCGGTGAGCTTGTGCAGGTAGTAAAAACACAGTCATCAAGATTTGTCCGTAAGTATTACGGCGACAGCATACTGAAGAAGTGGTATTGGAAACCATATTTTTGGTCCGAAAGTTATTTCATCACGACCGTAAGTGAAAACAGCCTGTCGGCTGTTGAAGAATACATTAAAAATCAGGGAGTATCGTAAACCAGGCATTCATCCATGCACATGCGAGTTATTCTATGTACATGGTACTCTGCTAAAAACTGATAGAAGAGGGGGGAACATATGAATAAAGAATGGTCAGAAAAAAACAAAAAGATGCAGACGCTGATCGGTAAGGAAGCGACCTTTGCCGAAGGGATCGATGCACTGATCGACCTGCGGAATGATCTGTTTTCACAGATATCGGCTATCGTGGATACCTATCCGGAGGATGCATTTTATCAGCTGCCTTTTGCAGGCGCAAAGGGGTATCACAGCAAAACCCTTGCCTATTCCATGTGGCATGTTTTCAGGATCGAGGATATCGTGGCACATACCCTGATCAGTGAGGATGAGCAGGTATTAATTGAAGGCGGCTGGCAGAAGAAAACAGGTAGCCCCATCATCACCACCGCAAATGAGTTAAAGGGAGAAGAGATCGCTGCGTTTTCAAAAGAGTTGGATGTAAAAGCCCTATATGAATATTGCAAAGCGGTTATGGATTCGACGAACGAGCTGCTGCGCAGACTGTCTTACAAAGATATGAAACGAAAATTTACCGGCGAAGATGAGAAAAGGGTGGCAGACAGTCATTGTGTAAGTGACGATGAAGACGCCATTTGGCTGATCGATTACTGGTGTGGGAAGGATGTCCGGGGGCTTTTAAAAATGCCCTTTTCAAGGCACTGGATCATGCATATAGAGGCAATGTGCAGGATCACTGATAAACTAAGCAAAAAAATAGGGTAATGTGAGAAGTTTGGACTTGACTCGAGAAAGGTAATATGTTACATTGTTTTTGGAAATGTAATATATTACCTTTTTGTTTGCGCGAAATGAGGACATACGTATGAACTATGATGAAGCAATGAATTTAAGCAAGGTGGAGTTTGGTCAGATGCCGCCGCAGCCTTTTTTACTGGGGCTGCTCAGCGCTTTTGACAACAGGTATCAGGCGGCTGCAGACAGGTATTTCAGGGAGATCACCTGGAAGCAGTTTTTTGCGATCATCTGCATCAATCTGTGCAAAGAACCGCCGACACTGAATGACCTTTCGGAGGTGATGGGGAGTTCACATCAGAATGTGAAGCAGATACTTTTGAAACTGGAAAGCAAGGGGTTTGTATCCATGGTTCCGGACGAGAAGGACAAGCGGAAGCAAAGATTTCTGGTGACCGATAAGTGCAGGGAATTTCTGGAAGAAAACGACGATCAGAGCAGGACCAGCACACAGATCATCGGACAGATCTTTGAGGGTGTGGATGATCAGAGCCTTGCAGTAACGATTGAAACAATTATGAAAATGGAAAGGAATCTGGTGAAAATATGAAGACATTAGTGATCTATACATCGCAGACAGGATTTACGAAGAAATATGCAGATTGGCTTGCGGACGAAATGGGAGCAGATATTTTTGACCTGAAAGACGTGCAGAAAAAAGAAGAAGTATTTTTCGCAGGCTATGATGCCATCGTATATGCAGGATGGTGCATGGCCGGGAGTGTGGTCAAGGTGAAATGGTTTTTAGGCAAGGCTGTGAATTGGAAAGAAAAACGTCTGGCAGTGGTTTGCGTTGGGGGAAGTCCTAACGATAATCCGGATGTAGATGTGACGCTTCAGAATATCCTGAGTGATGAGCAAAGGCAGTATATAAAGGCATTCTACTGCC
>JAFZNL010000247.1 GCA_017550925.1 Lachnospiraceae bacterium
CATGTGTTACGTAGATGATGGTGGTACCCAGTCTCTGATGAAGCTTAGCGATCTCGATACGCATCTGTACACGAAGCTTTGCATCCAGGTTGGACAGAGGCTCGTCCATCAGGAATACCTTGGGGTTACGAACGATTGCACGACCCATGGCAACACGCTGTCTCTGACCACCGGAAAGAGCCTTCGGCTTACGATCAAGGAGGGGAGTCAGATCAAGGATCTTAGCTGCCTCTTTAACCATCTTGTCGATCTCGTCGGTAGGAACCTTACGAAGCTTCAGACCGAATGCCATGTTATCATACACGGTCATATGAGGATACAGAGCGTAGCTCTGGAATACCATCGCGATATCACGATCCTTCGGCTCAACATCGTTTACTACTTTCTCACCGATACGCAGCTCGCCGGAAGAGATATCCTCCAGACCTGCGATCATACGAAGTGTTGTGGACTTACCGCAACCGGAGGGACCTACGAAGATAATGAACTCCTGATCCGCGATCTCCAGGTTGAAATCCTTAACAGCTTCAAAACCATTGGGATAAACCTTACATACATCTTTTAATGATAGATTTGCCATTTGAAACCTTCCTCCTGTAATTTTGTTTTATAGCTGAAATAGCAAATAAAAAAAGCATCTACATGGAAGTATAACCGAAAGATGCTTTTTTTCCTATGACACAACTACACAAATATTTATAAACATTTTATACACTTTGTCTAAGAATGCCACGGACGTTATTTTGCTGCACGAAAACGTTTTCCATACGGATCACTTGGCCTTCATTTTTGCCATTGCCTTCTCCAGTTTTTCGTACCTGGCAGCCACAGCGGCATTGGGTTTCAGGCTTTCCTGTCCCTGTATGATGGCCGTATCCACAATCTGGTCAAAATGATCAAAAAAGACCTTCATGATCTCCGGATCAAAACTGCGGTCCTGTGCTTCCTGTTCCAGGATCTGCCGCACCTTCTCTTTCGGCATACCCTTTCTGTGAGGCCTGTCATTGATCATACCGGTAACGGCATCCGCCAGCTGCAGGATCTTCTCCGGTACTGTCATCTGCTTACTGTCAAGGCCATCGGGATAACCGGTTCCGTTACTTCGTTCGTGATGCCTGGCCGCAATATCCGCCACGATCGGGTCCAGCCGCGACTCCAAGATCCTTCGGGTGATTGGCACATGCTCCCGCATCCGTTCCATTTCAACATCCGTCAGCCTTCTGTCACTTTCAATAATATCTTTGGGAATGGCCAGCATCCCGATATCATGGATCAGCGCCCCATAATAGAGCATCTCCTGCGTTCTCTGATCCAGATGCATTTCGCCTGCCAGCTGGTCGCAGAGGCTGATGCAGGTGGCGGTATCCTTGACCTTCATCCGGCTGCGGAAGTCCAGGCAGAACATGATCATTTCCATGTAACGTTTTTTCTCTTCGTTGGTAAACATCAGGTTATCCATCAGTTCACTCAGTTCGATCTCATGCTGATCCATCTCGATCATATCAAAAAGAGGTTCCATAGCCAGGGTCTCATCCAGCACATCCAGGGCCTGTTTGGAAAAACGCTTGCCTTCAAAAGGTCGGAAAGAAGAGACACTGAAGCGCTCACCCAACGCCTCACGATACACATCCACACATTCCGCAAGGGATAAAAAGGTGGTCACAGTCATGTAATCCTTTTCTCCCTTATCCGCAAGTTCCATAAAACTGACATGGTGATTGAGCAGGATCTTCGCTCTGTCTTCAAAAGGAGACAGGTGCTTTAAGAACAGATATCCGTAGATCGAATGGGGCAGGGTGTCTCTGGTTTCATAAGAAAGAGGCCGCATCAGATCCGATGTCCTGTATGCCCCGATATCATGCAGGGTAGCCAGCATGGCAAACTCCGCCATCTCAAACTCCTCACAGCCGCCCCAGGTCTGAAGCATTTTGTATAAAATATAAGCCACACGGCTGCCGTGCTTCATCAGACGGCCGTCCATGAGCTTGAGTGTATCCCTCGTTAACAGAAAAATGTTTTTACTGCTGATAAAATCCATGTATTACCCCCACTATCGAAACCTTCTCATATCATATATCGGCTTGTTTACATAATAATTTAGATACCATGGGCAAAAAACGCACCCCGTCTTTAATCTGCTCTTCTCCCGTAGCAACAAAGCCCTTCTTTTCATAAAAACCAACCGCCGCGGGTGCCGCATTCACCGTCAGTTTTTCCATACCCCTCTTTTTGGCTTCCTCCGTCGCATAGGCCAGGAGCTCGCTTCCGATTCTCTGTTTGTGATAAGATGTCTCCACAAACAAAAGGGATACATGCCCGCCGCAGCGCATCAGGCAAACACCGATCAGATGCTCCCCCAGGTAGGCACCGTACATCCGAAACTCGTCTAACTGGCAGAACAGCCGCAGGTGTTCATCCGATATGAAGTTTAAGAAACTCCCGATGCCTTCCTGGTCATAATCCGGTGCGTTATGTCGCAGAAAAACCCGCCAGACCAGGGCTGTGGCAATATTCCAATCCTCAGATGCCAGTGGTCTGATCACTGCCTGTATCATAGCATTATCCTTTATATCTGATTACTCAGATTGCTCCACTTGTGCAAGCACGGTTTCGGAAACTGTACCTGATGTGCAGTAATCGTGTTATGTAAACATATTCTAACAAAGAAATTACGTTTGTTCAATCAAATTCGCGAATATTCTGTCTTTTTTTGACAATTTGGGGCAAATCCGCAAAACAAGTTGCAAAAAACTCGCATCTATGCTATTTTATAATGCGTCAGCAGAGGTACTCAAGTGGTCCAAGAGGAGGCACTCGAAATGCTTTAGGCCGTTCGCGGTGCGTGGGTTCGAATCCCACCCTCTGCGCGAAAAAACGGAGGAGTTTTCACTTCTCCGTTTTGTTTATATGAATCCAAATCCCTCAAATATATCTTATGCCTGATAGCCGATCTCGTCAGCCAGTGCTTTTTCAATCACAACGATGGCATCTCTGTGAAGACGCATAAAAGTTGCGGGACACATCGGATCGATCTTGTCATCCATCAGAAGCTTTTTCGCTGCTTCCTGCTTGTTACCATTGATGATCATCAACAGTGTCTTTGCCTTCATAATGCTTCCCATGCCCATGGTTACTGCGTAGCGGGGCACTTCGTCGCGGCTTTCAAAGAATCTGGTGTTGGCATCAATAGTGCTGTCCTCTAAGGTCTCCTGATGCGCTTTTTCATAGAGCACTGCGCCGGGCTCGTTGAATCCGAGATGTCCGTCGGGACCTACGCCAAGTACCTGCAGATCGATGTCTGTCTGATCTAAGATGTCGTTGAACTCTTTTAAGTTCGCTTCTACATCACCGGTTCCCTTTGCCACATAGGTATTTGCCTTGTCGATATTGATATGGTTGAACAGATTGTCATCCATAGAAAACCGATAGCTCTGGGGATGGTCGGGGGTCAGGCCTACATACTCGTCCAGATTCACGGAATGCACCTTGGAAAAATCAAGGCCTTCTTCCTTGCATCTTCTTGCCAGTTCCTGATACATGCCCACGGGGCTGGAACCTGTGGCAAGTCCGAGGGTGCAGTCCGGTTTTTCGCGGACCAATTTTTCAATCACGTCCGCTGCCTTCTTTGCGCCGTCTTCATAACTGTCTGCTACGATAACCTTCATTGTGATACCTCCTTTGGTATGTGTGATGGTTGTTTGAGTAACTGTTGTAACGTATCAACAATATTCAATTGTTTTTAAAAATAAGACCGGATTTTTTCAAATCCTATCGGATGTATTTACCGAATGCTCTTACCGAGTACTTTTTACCGGATCTTCTTCAGATGCCCGGATGCATTCATGGCTTCGATGATATCATCTACGCACTTCTCGCAGTCTTTGTAGCGGAGTGCTTCTGACATCACACGGAGTACCGGCTCTGTTCCGGATGCGCGAAGGAGCACGCGGCCTTCACTTCCGAGGAACTCCGTTGCATCGTCAACTGCCTTCTTGACTGCCGGATCGTCTAAGGTCTTTTCCTTATCATCCACTTCCACATTCTTAAGCACCTGGGGATACATGGTCACTTCGGAAGCCAGAACGGAAAGGGGCAGGTGAGTCTCGATCATAACCGTCATCAGCATGATGACTGTTACCAGACCGTCGCCGGTGTGGGCGTATTTTCTGAAGATCACATGACCGGACTGCTCGCCGCCGATCATATGATCGTTTTCCTTCATGTTTTCATAGACATAACGATCGCCGACTTTGGTCTTTTCATAAGAAATGCCGATCTTGTCAAAGGCTTTGTACAGACCGAAGTTGGACATAATGGTGGTAACCACGGTATTGTTGGTCAGCATGCCTTTGTTCTTGAAATGCTTTGCGCAGATGTACATGATGACATCACCGTTGACTACATCACCGTACTCATCTACTGCAAGACATCTGTCAGCATCGCCGTCAAACGCAAAACCCACATCTACTTTATTCTCACGCACATATTTCTGCAGGCCCTCGATATGGGTGCTGCCTGCATTTAGGTTGATGTTCACGCCGTCCGGCGTATCGTTCATCACATTGACTTTTGCACCGAGCGCATCAAAAACTGCGCGGCCGATCATCCAGGATGAACCGTTTGCACAGTCCAGGGCAACCCTGCTCTTTTCAAAGGAAACCGGTGCGATATTGGTCAGGTAGCCGATGTAACGGCTGCGGCCCGAATAGTAGTCGATGGTACGGCCGATCTTGTCATCCGTTGCCCACTTCACATCATCGATCTCGCCGTCGATGAACTGCTCAACCAAGTCCTGAACCTCATCCTCCATTTTTTCGCCTTCGGTATTCATCAGCTTGATGCCGTTGTCAAAAAACGGATTATGGCTGGCAGAGATCATGATACCGCAGTCAAATTCCTCGGTCCTTGTGATATAGCTGACACAGGGCGTGGTAGTAACGTGCAACAGATAGGCATCACCGCCGGAAGATGTGATACCTGCGGAAAGCGCATTCTCATACATATAGGAAGAACGCCTGGTATCCTTTCCGATCACGATCTTGGCCGGACGCTGCTTTCCGTAATACCATCCGAGAAAACGCCCGATCTTGAAGGCATGCTCTGCTGTCAGTACTTCTCCCGCTTTGCCGCGGAAACCGTCTGTTCCGAAATACTTTCCCATAGTTTTTTTGTCCTTTCTTGTTTGACGGGTTTTTGCCCCGTGAGCCTCCTTGGTCCTTCCGTCAAAAGGTTTGGGCGAATTCGCCGGGATCATCCACTGCTTCCCTTCCTTCTTTGCCCCTTCGATCTTACCGTCACGGCACAGCATGGTAATGCGGCGCTCCGACAGCTCCCATTTTGCGGAAGCACTTCGTACATCCAGATACTTCATATTTTCCCTTTCTTCTGACATAAGCAGTTTCCGACTCCGGTTTACCTGATTAAGCCGGTCGTCTTTACACTGCTCCGGGTCATTTGAGCACTGTAACAACTTTATTATATCCTGTGTCATCTGTATGTCAAGATAGTTTCGCGTCCAAATGTCAAATTATAAACACGGTATGTCAAGATATGCAATTTGTATCTTGACATATGGTCTGGTCATCCACTCATACATCTGAAAATTGTAAGGAAACATCCCAAATATGCAAAACCGCAATGGACCGCAAATATGAAAATCCCCTTGTGATTACTGAATAGATAGAGTATAATCGTGTTCAATTGTGTTTGAGGTAATAGATTATGAATAAGACTTATGTAAAAAAAATAATGGCCATAGCGGTTCCGATCATGCTGTCAAACCTGATCTCCCAGCTGCAGATGCTCATCGACCGCGTTTTTATCGGAAGGCTTTCTTTAGAGAGCATGAGCGCGGTAGGCAACGCGTCCTCCCCCATGTGGACCACCATGAATGTCATCTTTTCCTTAACGACAGGCGCTACCATCCTGGTATCCCAGGCCTACGGCGCCAATGAGCTGGACAAGGCAAAGACGATCCTGGCATCGGTATTTAAGTATAACAATTTCATCTCCATCCTGCTGTTTTTGTTCTGGTTGCTCTGTCCCCAGGTGGCGTTCCGCCTCATGGGTGTGGATGAAAGCATTATTTCCATGAGCATTGATTATGCTCGGTATTTTGCGCCCATTTTTGTCCTGACGGGTATCGGCGCTTCCATCAGCTGTATGCTGCAGGTCTGCCAGAAAACCCAGATCATGGTGGTATACGGTGTGTCCAGATCCCTGATCAATGTAGCGCTGGACTATGTGCTGATCTTCGGCCACTTCGGACTTCCCGCCATGGGAGTCAAAGGTGCGGCCCTTGCCACCACCATTGCAGAGCTGATCGGCGACCTGATCATTTTCTTCTATGTACTGAATACAAAGTCCCTGCCGCTGAAACCTTCTTTTGCGCAGATCCCGCCGGCCAAGGTAAAACCCTACCTGCAGACCATCCGGTACGGCGCGCCGACCGCCTGCGAGGATTTTGCATGGAACTTCGGAAATCTGTATCTGATCGTCATGCTGAACAAGGTTTCCGTAGAAGCAGCAGGTATTCATTCCATCATTTTCGGTGTGGAGCTGATCGCCGTGATGCTGGTAGGTTCCATCGGCAATGCGACACTGACACTCTCCGGCTATGAAACCGGCGGTAAGAATGTAAAAGGAGTGTGGGATGTGGTCATGAATTCCGCCTACTTAAGCGGCATCATCTGTCTTGCGAACCTGATCCTGTTCATGCTGATCCCCCGTCAGATTTTGGGGCTCTTTACCACAGATCAGGCAGTACTGATGGCAGCGCCCGTCTATCTGCTCATCGTGGGCATCGATCTGTTCCCGAAGAGCGGAAATATCATCTTCGGTTCCGGTATCAGGGGCTACGGCCAGCCCGGCTGGATGTTAAAGACGCAGCTGTTTGGCACATTTTTCATCATCACTGCCAGCACCATAATGGTCCTGGTCTTCCACATGGGGATCCGCGAGATCTTCTGCCTTGTGGTGGCTGATGAAACCCTGCGCTTTACCCTCAATAACTGGAAGCTGTGGCGGATCAGCAAGGATCATATCCGGAAAAAAACAGCGTAGTTAGCATATCGAATCTATCCTGCAAAATCCAGTAAATATCATAAAAAAGATCAAAAAGGAGAACCTCCACATAACCGGGAGGTTCTCCTAATTAGTCTTCGCTCCGGTTATAAATCTACCGGGCTTTATGCTTAGACAACACCACCACTTACTCAGTAAACAGGGCTGTTGAATAATATCTGTCACCGCTGTCAGGCAGCAGGGCAACGATCACTTTCCCTTCGTTCTCAGGCTTCTTGGCCAGTTCAATGGCGCCGTGCAGTGCAGCACCGGAGGAAATACCAACGGAGATGCCTTCCTTCTTGGCCAGAAGTTTTGCTGCTGCAAAAGCGTCCTCATTCTTTGCACGGAAAACTTCATCATAAACCCCGGTGTTAAGGACATCGGGGACGAATCCTGCGCCGATTCCCTGGATCTTGTGAGCGCCTGCCTTGCCTTCGGAAAGAACCGGTGAATCATCGGGCTCAAGTGCAACAACCTTCACATTCGGGTTCTGCTCTTTTAAGTATTCGCCGGTACCTGTTACGGTTCCGCCGGTACCAACGCCTGCGATAAAGATATCCACCTTGCCGTCGGTATCCTTCCAGATCTCCGGACCGGTGGTTGCTTTATGGATCGCAGGGTTCGCAGGGTTGACGAACTGTCCGGGGATAAAGCCTCCGGGAATCTCAGCTGCCAGCTCTTCTGCTTTTGCAATGGCACCCTTCATGCCCTTGGAGCCTTCGGTCAGAACCAGTTCTGCGCCGTATGCCTTTAAGATGTTTCTGCGCTCAACGCTCATGGTCTCGGGCATGGTCAGGATAATGCGATAACCCTTGGCTGCAGCGATGGATGCAAGACCGATACCGGTATTGCCGCTGGTGGGCTCGATGATCACGGAGCCTTCCTTCAAAAGCCCTTTTTCTTCTGCATCTTCGATCATGGCCTTTGCGATACGGTCCTTAACACTTCCTGCCGGATTAAAGTATTCCAGTTTTACCAGGATGGTAGCCTTCAGGCCTAATTCCTTTTCAATATTCGTTACCTCAACGAGGGGGGTGTTGCCGATCAGTCCTAATGTTCCTTTATAAATGTTTGCCATGGTTTTTTCCTCCTAATCTGTTATCAATACTATACATCTTTCATTATACCGCTGCAAATCCTTTTTCCAGGTCAGCGATGATATCGTCGATATGCTCGGTTCCGATGGAAAGGCGGATGGTGCTCTGGGAAATACCCTGGTCAGCCAGCTCCGCATCGGACAGCTGGGAGTGGGTGGTGGTTGCCGGATGGATCACAAGGCTCTTTACATCAGCCACATTTGCCAGCAGGGAGAAAATCTCCAGGTTATCGATGAACTTCCAGGCTTCCTCTTTTCCGCCCTTGATCTCAAAGGTGAAAATAGATGCCCCGCCATTCGGGAAGTACTTTTCATACAGCGCATGATCGGGATGATCCGCAAGGGAAGGATGGTTCACTTTTGCTACCTTCGGATGGTTTGCTAAGAAGGAAACCACCTTCTTGGTATTTTCTGCATGTCTGTCAAGTCTCAGGGACAGTGTCTCAACGCCCTGGAGCAGGAGGAATGCATTAAACGGCGAGATCGTTGCACCCGTATCGCGAAGGAGGATCGCTCTGATGTAAGTAACAAATGCTGCAGGGCCAACCACATCGTAGAAGGATACACCGTGATAACTGGGGTTCGGCTCAGCGATATTCGGATATTTGCCGCTTTCCTTCCAGTTAAATTTGCCTGCTTCCACGATGATGCCGCCGAGGGTTGTGCCGTGACCGCCGATGAACTTGGTAGCGGAATGAACCACGATGTCTGCACCATGCTCGATGGGCCGGATCAGATAAGGGGTTCCGAAGGTGTTATCGATGACAAGCGGAAGTCCGTGCTTATGTGCAATTTCTGCTACCGCATCGATATCGGGGATGTCACTGTTGGGATTTCCGAGGGTCTCTAAATAGATCGCTCTGGTGTTTTCCTTGATGGCACCTTCTACCTCAGCAAGGTTATGTGCATCTACAAAAGTGGTCTCGATCCCGTACTGGGGAAGGGTATGAGCCAGAAGGTTGTAGCTGCCGCCGTAGATGGTTTTCTGTGCAACGATATGTCCGCCGTTTGCTGCAAGCGCCTGAATGGTGTATGTGATAGCTGCTGCACCGGAGGCCAGTGCAAGTGCTGCGCTTCCGCCTTCCAAAGCTGCCAGTCTCTTTTCCAGGACGTCCTGGGTGGAGTTGGTCAGTCTGCCGTAGATGTTACCTGCGTCTGCAAGTCCGAAACGGTCTGCTGCGTGCTGGCTGTTATGGAATACATAAGAAGTGGTCTGGTAAATGGGAACTGCTCTGGAATCGGTTGCCGGATCTGCTGTTTCCTGTCCTACGTGTAACTGTAATGTCTCAAATCTATAATTGCTCATGGTGTTGTCTCCTTTTCGTTTTTTATTTTTGTGGTGTTTTTTTTGTGTTGTTTGCTTTTGTTGTATGTTTTTGTTGCCCGCTTTGTTGTTGCATCAAAAAAGCCCGGGGCTGTATTTGGCTCCCGGGCTCATGGTCTTACCTGCTTCAACATCGCAGCATTTCAGGGCGCATTTCGTCGCAACATCGCGCCCCGGCCATAAAACGAGCCCGGGAGTTCAGCATTCGACAACAACACATGACGTTATTCAGTTGTGCAGTTCTTGTCTTCAACATGTCTTTCTCCTCCCGAATTTATCCCGTTTCGAAGGCCAATGCTTTGGCTCCCCTCGCCCCAAGATTATTTCTGTTTTTTGTCCGTCTTGTTTACTTGGACTGTGGCAAGTGTATCACCTTTTACCTACTGTGTCAATAGGTTAAATGAAAAAATTTTAAAAAGCCCTTTAGACCATATCCATCGTATGCTTTCCGGCACCGCGGAGCCGTGCCATGGCCCGAGCCAGATTTGCCTGCGTGATCTGGTATTCCACGATGCTCTGCTTCTGGGACAACTGTTCCTTTGCCCGTTCCATGGCAGCCTCTGCGCGGAAGGCGTCGATCTCATCGGGACGCTCCGCAGAATACACCAAAAGTACCACCCTGCTTTTTTCCACCTTCAACAGGCCATCGGATACAATGGCTACCTTCCACTCTCCCTTTTCAGTTCTGAAACGCACCTCGCCAACCTCAATGGCGGTACTCATTTTTTCATGCCCTGCCAGGATGGCCATTTCACCATCAAAGGAAGGAAAGATGAGTATTTCGCACTCGCCATCATAAAATACGCGGTCGCAGGCGAGGATCTGCAGTTTAAATGTTCTCATTCGGTATCTGTTCCTCTATCGCAAACAATTTTACGAGGGGTCTTTTTCTTATTACAGCTTCTTCGCCTTCTCGATCACATCTTCAATGGTTCCCACATTGAAGAAGGCTGCTTCCGGATATTCATCCATCTCGCCATCCAGGATCGCTGCAAAGCCGCGGACGGTTTCCGCTACGGGCACATAAACGCCTTTGACACCGGTGAAGTTTTCTGCCACATGGAAAGGCTGTGACAAAAATCTTTGGATCTTTCTTGCACGATACACCGTCTGCTTATCAGCTTCGGAAAGTTCTTCCATACCCAGGATCGCGATGATATCCTGCAGCTCTTTATATTTCTGCAAAGATTCCTGAACGCCTCTGGCAACGCGGTAATGCTCAGCGCCCACCACATCTGCTTCGAGGATTCGCGACGAAGACTCCAGGGGATCCACTGCCGGATAAATACCCTGTTCCACGATCTTTCTGGAAAGTACCGTGGTGGCATCCAGATGGGAGAAGGTAGTTGCCGGTGCCGGGTCCGTCAAGTCATCGGCGGGCACGTAGACTGCCTGGACACTGGTGACGGAACCGTCTTTGGTAGAAGCGATACGCTCCTGCAAAAGTCCTAAGTCATTGGCCAGTGTGGGCTGGTATCCCACTGCGGAAGGCATACGTCCGAGAAGTGCGGACACTTCGGATCCTGCCTGAATAAAACGGAAAATATTATCGATAAAGAGAAGCACGTCCTGATTTTGTACATCACGGAAATACTCTGCCATGGTCAGTCCGGTTTCTGCCACTCGCATACGCGCTCCGGGGGGCTCGTTCATCTGTCCGAAGACCAGGGCTGTTTTGGAAAGCACACCGCTTTCCTTCATTTCATTCCAAAGGTCGTTCCCCTCTCTGGAACGCTCCCCAACGCCGGTGAAAATGGAATAGCCGCCGGACTGGGTTGCCACGTTATTGATCAGCTCCTGGATCAGCACGGTTTTGCCAACGCCGGCGCCGCCGAAAAGTCCGATCTTACCACCCTTGGAATAGGGTGCCAGAAGGTCGATGACTTTGATACCAGTCTCCAGCATCTGGGCAACAGGACTCTGATCTTCAAAGGTAGGAGGCTGTCTGTGAATGCACCAGTGGTTTTCATCATCCAGACTCTCTCCGCCGTCAAGAGTATCTCCGAGGACGTTAAAAAGTCTGCCTAAGGTCTTTTCCCCAACCGGAACGGTAATACCGGAACCGGTGGCGGTCACTTCCATATCGCGGTGCAGGCCTTCACTGGGTCCGAGCATGATGCAGCGCACCACATTATGTCCGATATGCTGTGCCACTTCCATGACAAACCGGTCTCCACGGTAAGTCACATGCAGCGCATCGAGAATAGCCGGTAACTGTCCGCTTGCAAATTCCACATCCACGACGGGACCGGAAACCTGTACGATTTTTCCTATGCTTTCTGCCATTGGTGATATTGCTCCCTTACTGTTATTCTGAGCTTTACGCTCTTATCAGTTTTATCATAAATACCTTTTCTATGTTCGTATCGATTATTGATCTACTTTCCTTGCGTAGCTTTTTTCTTCTTCAAAGCTTTCGCGCCGCTGATGACCTCGGTGATCTCCTGAGTGATGGCTGCCTGACGCACCCGGTTGTACTCTATGGAGAGTTCGGAAAGCATGGCATTCGCATTGTCCGTAGCGGACTGCATTGCCATCATTCGCGCATTTTCTTCCGATGCAAATGCTTCTACCATGGCGCCATAGATAAAGCCGGTCAGGTAGTTGTAGACCAGTTTTTCCAAAATTGCCCGGGGTGTCGGATAGAAGAGATACCATTCATCTTTTTCATCAAAGACTTCCTGTTTCAGGGTTCCATTCGCGATCTTTTCCTGCACTTCGGCTACCACGAATTCCTGTGTTTTCAGAGGCAGGAGCCGCTGCACCTGAACTTCCTCTTTCATGGAATTCACCATTCGGGTATAGACTAAATACAATTCGTCGAATTCTTCATTCTGATACTTCGTCACGACACGGCCCGTGATCAGCCTTGCCCTGTGCATCGTCGGGTTATTGGCAGAAAAATAAAAATCGTCTGCCATGGGGTATTTCTGTCCCCGAAAGTAAGCACGTCCTAACTCACCTACCACATACAGCTCATAGAGTTTCGCCGGTATCTGGCCGGCATCTTTTTCTGCGGGGTCACTGCCGGCAGAAGCGGGATCGGCTGCTTTGTTTGCCTTCTGTGCTCCATCCGGCTGCTCTGCGTCCGTACTGTCCGGCGATGGCGGCGGACCGATCAGGTCCTGGGCCTCTTTGAGCACGTTGTGGTTGTAGGCACCCGCCATTCCCTTATCTCCGGTCATGATGATATACGCCCGGCGCTTGTAAGTCTCTCTTCTGTCCTCGCTGCGGTTATCAAAAAAGATGTCTTCAATGTTGGGAAAATGCAGAAGGATGTCCGTGATCTCATCTTCCAGGGCGAAGAAGTAGGGCTCCGTGTCTGCCAGCTTTTCTTTTGCTTTGCGCAGTTTCATGGAGCTCATCAGGTACATGGCCTTGGTGATCTTCATGGTGTCCTTGATGCTCTTTATGCGGTTTTGGATTTCTTTCGCATTTGCCACTTGCTAGTTACCTTATTGATTAGTTATACTCCGCGTCACCCCTGCGTTCATGGATTTTTTGTTTCGGACGCAATTTGCGACTTACAAAAAACCCATGAACCTCCGGTGTGCCGCTCATCGAATCTTTATCATGTATTCTTTACGAATACCGCTTCGCTCTCCGGCAGTGCGTCGGAGAGTTCCTTCTCCTCTTCCGCGATTTCTTCCTGTGCGGAAACATCGTCCGCAAATTCGTTGGCGGCTTCTTCGATGGCTTCGCGGATTTCGTCGGTCAGGACGCCTTCGCTTTCGATCTGGCTGTAGACGTCGGAGTGGTTTTCCGCAAAGTAATCCAGCAGCTCAGTCCGGAAGATTTTGATGTTTGGCACAGGGATTTTTTCAAACACGCCTGCATTTGCCGATACCAGCAGTACTACCTGCTGTGGCATGGAAAGAGAGTGTCCTAAGGGCTGTTTCAACAGTTCCATCAGCGCGCGGCCGTGGGCAAGCTGTTTTTTGGTGCTTTCATCCAGGTCAGAGGAGAACTGGGTAAAGACTTCCATTTCACGGTACTGTGCCAGGTCGATACGGATGGAGCCCGCTGCCTTTTTCATGGCTTTGGTCTGGGCTGCGCCGCCCACACGGGATACGGAAAGTCCCACGTTCACCGCCGGGCGCTGTCCGGAATTGAAGAGTTCGCTCTCAAGGTAAATCTGTCCGTCGGTGATGGAGATAACGTTGGTCGGAATGTAAGCCGATACATCTCCCGCCTGCGTTTCGATAATGGGCAGTGCCGTAATGGAACCGCCGCCTGCTTCGGGAGAAAGTCTCGCCGAGCGCTCCAACAGTCTTGAATGCAGGTAAAATACGTCTCCGGGATAAGCCTCACGGCCGGGAGAACGTTCCAGCAAAAGTGAAATGGCACGATAAGCCACCGCGTGCTTGGACAGGTCATCATATACGATCAGCACGTCTTTGCCGCGGTACATAAAGTACTCTGCCAGTGCCGTTCCTGCATAAGGTGCCACATATTGAAGGGGCGCAGGATCGGAAGCTGTCGCGCAGACAACGATGGTATAGTCCATAGCCTCATGGCTTTTTAAGGTATTCACCAGCTGTGCAATGGTGGACGCTTTCTGTCCGATGGCAACATAGATACAGATCACATCTTTGCCCTTCTGATTCAAAATGGAATCCATGGCAATAGAGGTTTTACCGGTCTGTCTGTCGCCGATGATCAATTCTCTTTGTCCGCGGCCGATGGGGAACATGGAATCGATGGAAAGGATACCTGTCTCCATGGGAACGGATACGGATTTTCTCTCAACAATGGAAGGCGCGGGATTTTCCATACGGCGGAATCCGTCGGATGCGATCTCGCCCTGTCCGTCGATGGGTTCACCAAGTGCATTGACGATACGACCCAGGAACTCTTTTCCTACCGGCACGCCCGCCATACGTCCGGTGCGGACAACACGGCTGCCTTCATGGAGTTCGCTGTCCGGTCCGAACAGGATGACGCCGATCTCATTGCGCCGTACATCCTGGACCATGCCTTTGATACCGCAGTCGAACATAACGATCTCGCCGTAAGCTGCATGATCGATGCCGTCCACATTGGCGATGCCGTCACCTACCCAGGTGATCATGCCCACTTCCTTATCCATGGCTTCCAGTTCAAAATCTTTCACGCTGGAACGAAGAATGGATATGATGTCTTCTTCGGAAAAGCTCACGCCACTGTTCCGGAATACGGATCGGATCAGGTTTTCCTTGAGCTGCTCAAGCCTGCCACTTTCCGACCAGTCATATTCCTTGGCGCCGACTTTTAATACAAAACCACTCTTTAAGGTATCATCCTTGCGAAGGACGATCTCCATATCAGAAGAGTGGGTCTCTTTTTCCAAAAATGTCTTTATGCCTTCCAGCTGTTCCGGGGTGGGTTTTTCCACATAACGCAGGATCGCACGGCCTACGGTTTCCTTGGGCCTGTCGCTGAGCTGCTCATAGGCATCGATGATCTCGCCATAAAGCGAAAAATCCTGATTATCGCATAAGAGTTTTAAGAAATTACGGATATCCTTCGGAAAAACCCGATCGATCACGATCAGTTTTTTCTCAATGGAAACAGCAGGGCTTTCAAAGTCCACCCTTACCTGGGGAACCGCTTCTAAAATACCGGTTGTCTGCTGCAAAAGATCTCTTTTTATCCCGTCGCGAATGAGCATCTGGGCGTAGTTTTTTACCTGATCTGTCATGACTGCTCACCTGCCTTACTCAAAAACTCGTCGTACAGGGAGCTGTTGATCTCTTTCCCTTCCGCAGCGTCTCCGGTCATCTTGGTGGTCGCTTCCAAAACCATATCTGCGATCTCTCGCTCAGCCCGCTTCAGTACCTGCTGACGGGTACTTTCTGCCTGGATCTGGGCATCAGATTTGATGGCGATGGCCTTGCTTTCCGCGCGGTTTATAATGCGTCTGTACTCTTCATCCGCGTTTTTCCTGGCTGTGCGGAGGGTCTCTTTTTTCTCGTCCTCAAGTTCTTTTAAGGACTTGGTGTACTGATCCTTCAGCGCATCCGCTTCTTTTTGCTTTTCCGCTGCCTTTGCATATTCGCTGTCCGCCTCTTCCTTGCGCTGGGCAATAATCTTCTGTACGGGCTTATATAGGAAAATGCGCATGGCGATCGCTAAGATCAGCAGATTGATGATGGTAAAAACCAGATTGATGTTTACACTTAACATAGGGAGTTTCCTCTTTAAAAAAATTATTTAAAGAACATGATTATCATGATGGCAATAACGAAACCGTAAATAGCCGTTGCCTCTGCAAGGGCGCAACCGAGGATCAGGTTTTTCATGATCTTTCCGTCTGCTTCCGGCTGGCGGGCAACTGCTTCCACAGCCTTGCCTGTTGCGATTCCGATACCGATACCGGCGCCGAGGGCTCCGAGAACGGCAATACCTGCACCTACTGCAATGAGTGAATTCATAATTTTTCTCCTTTTGATTAATAACCTTTTGCTTTTACATTTTAAACCGGTCATATGGACCGTTGTTTATTCAATGGCTTCCTTGATGTACAGACTGGTCAGGAATACAAATACATAGGCCTGCAATAGTCCGTCAAACAGATCGAAGTAGAGGGAAAATACTGCGGGCAAAACCACCGGCAGGACCTGCTCGATCAGTTTCATGATCACGAAGGCGCCAAGTACATTACCGAAAAGTCGCATGCAAAGTGACAGGGGTCTGGTGATCAGATCCAGGATATTGAAGGGCGTCACGATGGCGATGGGTTCCAAAAAGGAATGGAGCCAGCCTTTGATGCCTTTCGCCCGGATCCCGGCGATCTGAACCAGCACGATGCTCATGATGGCAAGTGCCAGTGTCACGTTCAGGTCCTTGGTGGGTGATTTGAAACCAAAGATCCCTATGATGTTGGAGATTCCGATGTACAAAAGCACTGTGGTCAGGTACGGCACATAAGCCATGCCCTCTTCTCCTACCATGCCTTCCACCAGTCCGAGAAGTTTCGTTACGATCACTTCCATGGCTGCCTGGCGCTTGGAAATATTCCGGGTGGTAAATCCCCTGGTCAAAATGATGGCCAGCACGATCAATACCGCCATTATGATCCAGGTCACCACGGTGGATTCCGCTACGGGTATCCCGCCGAAGGCCGGTATGGTAAACACAGTCTGCACATTCAGTTCTTCCTGAATATGCTCAGCTACCGCTTCCAAACAAACATCTCCTTTCGCATGCAGTTTCGGTCAAATAGTTGATCTGCATTTATGATGCGTTATTATTCTTCTGCACTTCACGCTTCGAGAACATGAAGGTATCGGTCTTAACCTGAAGCTTCAACGAATTCTCCACAGCGTATCGTTTTGCTTCCGTATGGATGTGGACATTGCTCATGGCACTCTTTTGCATGCCGCCGCGGATAAAGGCGATGATCAGGGCCACTACCAGGGAAATGATCAGGTCACGAGGCATCATGAAACCGCTCCTGGGTTCAATAATGAAGAATAAGAATGCCATCATGATCGCAAAAACAACCGCCGTAGTAATGGCAACGCCCTTCCAGTACTTACCCATATCGATGGGCAGGGAACCGGAGATCTTGCCGGTCTGTCCGTTCATGGCAAAGGTATAAACTTCGTCGTTATATTTGGTGGAAAGCATCCACACCGGCAAAAATGCGTACTCTGTCTTACCGTCTTTGACCACGATGGAATCGTTTTTCTTGGTCACGGTGTTGTAACCTTTGACGGTCTCGCGCATCTCACTTTCGAAGGTGGAACGGATACGTTTGTTGATACGCTCTTTTACTTCTTCTGCGGTTACATCATATTTATCAGCCATGTAGCCGGAAAAATAAGCCGCATCGTAAGGTACCAGTTTGCTGGTATCGTAAGGCTCAAGGGAATCCATCAGGGCATCATCCATTTCCTTGGATGCATCAGCGGGAACCCTTGCAAAATCCAGAGTACCTTTTCTGGTTGCCATGTAGGTATCGCTGATCTTGATGGTCTCATTGCCTTTGGTTTCGGTTTTGGTCTTGACTGCATCAAAGACAACGGTTCCGTCTGCTTTTGCACTTGCCAGCCAGAAGGGTACATAAACACCGCTGATAGCCTTGATGTGATTGTTGTCCGTAAAGCTGTTGGGCAGGAGTTTTTTGCCTTTATAAAACTCACGCAGTTTTTCTTCCGCATGGCTCTTGTCGATGGCAAAGGGGATCATGCCGTCCGGCTTGTACATGCCGTCAAAGGACTTCGGAATGATGGTCTGGTTTCCGCAATACGGGCACTCGGTCGCAGCTGTATTTTCGTTGGCGATGATCTCGCCGCTGCAGGAAGGACATTCATAGCCCGTTACCTTGCCGTTTTCGTCCGTGATCATTTCCGGCTCATTGGTCTGCCAGGTCATTTCGGAGTTTTCACCGTCTAATGAATCTGCCTGCTGAGCCGCTTTCACCTGCTCCATGGAAAAGGTGGAACCGCAATACTCACATTTCATCTGTCCCTGATCAGCAGAAAACTCCAGTGGTGCTACGCAGCACGGACACTTGAAACTCAATACATCTCCCATAGTTTGTACCTCCCTGTTGTTGGTTTCGATTTGCTATAAGCCATCTCACAACGGCTTCACTCTATTACATTACACCCCATTATTTGCTATTGTTTCATATTCAACTATCGAATACTCATTTATTTTACACCCGGTTGTAGTTGATCAGGCATCCCTTCAAGATGATCTCTCTCTCCTTGTCGGTCATATCTCCGAGAGTCAGGTTGAAGGATACCGGTTTGCCGTCTTTGACTGCGATAGCTTCGATGGCCTCTGTCTTGTCCGCTACTTTCCTTCGGATATCCGGGATAAAGATGTAATCCAGGTTCTTGAACGGCAGCTCGCCTTCCGGAATCAGGAAAGGAAGCATACCCCAGTTGATCAAATTGGAACGGTAACGTTTGGTGGCGTATTCATTGGCAATATTCGCCCAGCCGCCCAGTACCTTCTGGCAGCTTGCTGCCTGCTCCCTTGCGGAACCGTCGCCGGGTTTTACCGCAAAGATCACGGAGCCGATACCAATGTTAGCAGGCGCTAACTCGGGATAGTCCTTCTTGATCACATCCATAAATTCGGTCAATCCCTCAAGTTCTTTGCAGGAATGCTCTTTGGTCTCGCCGTTGACAAATGCCTGCCTTGATTTTTCAACCTTCTGTACTTCCTTGGCACGTCCCACGTATGCAGGGTCTTTTCTGGAAAGAGTAAACTCAGCCAGACCCAGCGGGTTGGAACGATAGGAAGAAGTCTCGCCGGAGGGGATCAGCTCGTCGGTGGTAGTGACGGGATCATGAATCTCGGAAACCACGCGGAGCACCAGGTTCTCCGTCAGAGGCAGCATTGCCGGCCAGTCCTTGATATTGGGACCAAACTGGATCGTAACGGAAGGATCAGCCACTCCCTTACTATCAAATACACGGTTTTCATAGATCTTCTCATCATAGTGATAACTGTAACCGGTGAAGGTGCCTTCGAACTCGGTAGCGGGTGTCAGGCGACCCTGATTTGCAG
>JAFZNL010000248.1 GCA_017550925.1 Lachnospiraceae bacterium
TAACTGCAGAACGTCAAGAGGCTTGCTCAGATAATCATCAAAGCCCGCCGCCAGATAGGTCTCTTTCGCCCCGGTCACGGCATTGGCCGTCAGCGCGATCACCGGCGTATCCTTTGATATGAGCTTTTCATCCTTCAAAATCTTCAGGGTCTCGATGCCGTCCATACCCGGCATCATGTGATCTAAGAAGATCAGGTCATAATGTCCTTTTCTGATCATCTCAATGGCCTGTGCGCCGCCGTCTGCGGTATCCGGTTTCACGCCATAGATCTTCATCAGATTTCGGAATACCTTCAGGTTCATCTCATTATCATCCACCACCAGGATGCGGATATCCCTGATCCGCAGCGTCCTGTTTTCCGTCCGCTGTACAGATGCATGTTTCATGCGCTCTTCATAATCACCGATGGGCTTTGCATCCAGGATCTGCTGGTTGATGGTAAAGGAAAACTCCGAGCCTTTTCCGTATTCACTATCCACTGCCAGTTCGCTGTCCATCATATCAAGGAGCCTGGTCACGATAGCCATGCCAAGTCCGGTGCCTTCGATATTGCGGTTTCTCTTTTCATCGATCCTCTCAAAGGACTCAAAGAGTTTTGCCATATCCTCTTCTTTGATGCCAATGCCGGTATCCTTAACCGCCACCAGCAGGTCGATCTTGTCATCAACCCGCCCCATATCCCTCATGATCAGGGTCACGCCGCCTTTTTCCGTGTATTTCACTGCATTGGTGAGCAGGTTCATGATGATCTGCGTCAGCCTCACGTCATCGCCAAGCATGGTCGCAGGGAGATTTTTATCAATATCCAGGGTAAAGGAAAGTCCCTTGCTCCTGGCCCGTTCCGAAATGGAATTATACAGGTTTGTGATCAAATCCACAGTGTCATAAGAGACATTCATCAGTTCCATCTTGCCGTCTTCGATCTTGGAAAAATCCAGAATGCTGTTGATCAGCGAAAGCAGGGTACGCCCCGCGGATTTGATATTATAGGAATAATCCAGGATATCGGGATTATCCGCCTCCCGCAGGATCATCTCATTCATGCCCAGGATGGCGTTAATGGGGGTCCGTATCTCATGGGACATATTGGCCAGAAACTCACTTTTGGCCCGGTTAGCCGCATCTGCGATCCTGATCTGCATGGTCAGCGAGGTAGACATGGCCTGCAGGCTCCTTGACAGCACGCCCACTTCATCGTTGCCGCCGATCTTCATGGTCATGCTGTAATCGCCGTTGGCATACCGGTCCGCCACCTCGGTCATTTTTTTCAGAGGCTCAATGACAGTCCGGATAGTGTAGATACTCAGCAGGATCGTAATGCACATGATGATAAAAGCGATGATCAGGATTTGCCAGATCAGACTGTTCTGTGGCTGGTTGATCTCGGACAGGGGCGCATAGACGCCAAGGATCATGCCATTTCGAAGCTGCCGCAAGATCACTTTTTTGCTGATGCCGTCGTCCCCCTTGTACACCCAGGCTTTTTCCAGGTTAGCCTTCATCATGGTGTCTACGTACTGCTTATCCTGCGCGGACAACTGGTCATAATCTTTCCCCTCCGGGAACCGCTCATGATAGATCAGGTCTCCGCTTGCTGTCATCAAAAACGCCCGCCCGGTATCATAAACGGAAATCTCCTTTGTTACTTCCCGCAGCAGGTCCATGCTGATATCCATGCCCATGATCCCCACGGTATAGTTGCCGTAGTAATAAGGGATGATATAGGAGATCATCTCCACGCCCAGGTTTTTGTTAAAGTAAGGATCCATCCACATGGCCCTTCCCGCTTCCACCGGGACATAGTACCAGCCCACATGCTCTATATCATCTTTTTCATACAAACTCATGTCCGTGGGTACGCTGGTCACCCAGGAATCATCCTCCAGATTGATGGTGTACCAAAAGCCGCCTGTGGGACCGTAGTCATCCGGGTTATAACGCAGGTACACTGCCATGGCCCCCCGGGTGTTCTCCGCAATGCTTTTGCCAAGCTCTGCAATATCATGGGTATACATATCCCGCTGGGCATCTGAGGTCAGAAACTCGTTATAGGTCTCCGCACGCTTCAGGGCATAGTTATAGATGGTATCCACCGACTGCTCTGTGGAATTGAAACTGTCGTCTATTGCATTTGCACATTTTTCCGCTGAGATTTCCAGGATCTCTTCCGAGTCCTTATCCAGAATGGATTTTGTCCTTGATGTGACCGTGATCAAAAGGCCCACGGTGATCAGCACCGTGACGCCGATAATGACAAAAGATATCTTCGTCTGAATTGATTTCATCTCACAATTTCCCCATACATCTCAGGTCTTCTGTCCCGGAAGATCCCCCAGGACAGCCGCATATCAGCCTGCTCATCGAGATCGAAGGTTTCCAAGATCACGCCTTCTTTATCCCTGCCTGCATCCGCTTTCAGCTCGCCTGTAATATCCGTGATAAAACTCGATCCATAAAATTCCAGGGCGGATGACTGCATGTTATTCTCCTGGCAGGGCACAACTTCTTCCCTGCCGACCCGGTTTGCTGCGATCACCGGCACAAGGTTTGCTGCCGCATGTCCTTTCATGGCGTTCCGCCAGTGGGGCATGGAATCACCTCCCAGTACGGGCTCGCTGCCGATGGCCGTGGGATAGAATAAAAGCTCTGCTCCCTGGAGCGCCATGGCCCTTGCACATTCCGGGAACCACTGGTCCCAGCAGATTCCTACGCCGATCCTGGCATATTTCGTATCCCATACCATGAAACCGGTATTGCCCGGCGTGAAATAGAATTTTTCCTGATAAAAATGATCGTCCGGGATATGGGTCTTGCGGTAGACACCCATCAGCCCCTTTTCGGGATCTATGATCGCGATACTATTATACAGGACATTGCCGTCTTTTTCAAAGAAACTGATGGGCAGGACCACATCCAGCTGCTTCGAAACATCCGTAAAATGCCGGACCGCCTCATTTTCGGCTGTTGGTGTGGCATAGGCATAGTATTCGTACTGCCTTTCCTGGCAAAAATACAGGCGTTCAAACAGCTCCGGCAGCAAAATGATGTTTGCACCGGCACCGGCTGCCTGGCGGACCAGCCGATCCGCGGTTTCAATATTGGTTTTCACATCCGATTCACACTGCATCTGCACTGCAGCTACGGTTACATTACGCATAGGGGGCTCCTTTTGATACATCATTTATCGATTTAGGTTTGTTTCGACGCTGCGCTGTCTGTACTTATATCAATACAAACACCACCTTTTTGAGAATACACCAGATTGGCAGATTTTACAAGGATGGCGTGCCCAGTTCAAAGATCATAACCTTGTTTCTTTCATCCTTTTCCGGGAACAGGTCCCTGCAGTCGATCTCATCAAAAAACATCACCTCATCCATCCGGGACAGAGCCGCTACATAGGAATCCTGAGGATAATACAAAAAGAGCCTGATATTCCGGGGACTTTCATAGTAAGAATCCGTTACCCGTTTCATAACGCTCTCGAAGATCTCCACCGAGAAAGGATTGAAAAAGAAGATCCGGTTGACCGTGGCCGGGATTTCAAACTTTTGCGCCTCACCATGGGTGATATCAATCCTTACATCTTTCCCCCGCATCTTGCAGAGCGCCTTTTCATAGGTTTCGATATTTTTCCTTGCCTCTTCATAAAAATCCCGCATCAGCTCTACGCCGGACGCCCTGCATCCTGTTTTCTCACGTAGGTAGACAAGGGTCCGCGCCTTGCCGCACCCGTAGTCGAGCAGATGATCCTCCTCCCCGATCAGCCCGCTTTCCGCAATCCGTTCAAGCACGGTGTAGGTAGTGGGTTCGTAAGGATACACGTGGTCATCGGCATAATGGTCGATGCGGCCGATGGTTTTGATGTGGAGCCTTGCATCTAACATATATTCATCAAAAGTTTTATCATTGAATTCTTTCATCTTTTTACTCTGTGAATCGATCAGTTGTTGTGAATGAAGCAATTATTGAGAATTGATCAATCGTTTTCTATCTGCGATTTTTCATGCAGCGCATATCATGCAGATACGAAAACAGGCAGGTTTGCACCTGCCGGTTTTCATCGCCTGATAGGGCGTTTTCCTTCATCTCGTTTCGCGTTTCACTCTCAGGAGCAATTCACCTTCAGCTGCATGCTGTCATCAAAGCCCCGAAGTTTGTTCTGGATGCTGTAATAAACATCTGTCACTTCGTCCTTCGGAAATGACGGAAAACAGCTCACTAAAACATCCAAATCCATGCCACACCTTGCCATACCCTCAACTGCACGTCTGTCCTGTTCTTTCATTTGACCGATCCCCCTAATTGATTCAAAATTTCAGTTTCCATGACGGACTATTCTCTCTATAACAAGAATTTGTGCCAACATGGTTATTTTAACACAAAACTTTGTAGAATGCTATGAAAAAATTACGATATTCGGTAGAATTTTTATTGAGAATTCACTCTTGCATCAACTGGTCAAAACGTTTACAATGAGTGGACGATAAAATGCAATTTATAAAGTATTAAGGAGATTGTTTCTATGAAAAATAAAACCCTGAAAATGGTAATTGCTTCCGCCACGCTGGCACTGGCGCTCTGCGCCTGCGGTCAAAGTGATCCGGGCCAGGCAACCGACACCCCTTCTGCCACCGATGCGGCCAGCCAGCAGGATGCCGCCGGCGAAAATGATCCTTCCGCTGATACAGCTTCTTCGGATGCAAGCGTGGATACAACAGACAATGCATCCGATGGAGATACGGCAGAAAGCGGTTCTGCAGACAATAGCGACAGCACAGACGGCGCCGCAGCTGACGAAAGCACTGATGGCAGTGATGCAGACGCCACTTCTTCGGAAGGCGATGCCGCAGGCGAAGACAGCCCCGGTTCCCAGCGGGATCTTTTCGCAGATTTCATCATGGGCAAGATCAATGCTACAACCTCAGATCAGTATATCAACCAGATCAATATGAATACAGTCGATCTCCAGCCCGGCAATGAATACAGCATCGATTATATCAAACGGATGATCGAAGGAAACGATATGATCGGCGATACTCAGGCGAAAATTTCCTACGCTCCCCTTGACTGCGGGAATGCAAACCTGTTCGCCCTCAGGCTGTACTATAACGCCCCCACCGAGCCCACCGATATCTCTTTTGTCTGCGCCGATACCGGGGAAGATGTCAAGATCCTGATCGGTATCGACAGCTGGTCAAGAAGGATATCCATGATCAATGAGAAGGGCATCATCCTTGACAGCGGAGCGAATGGCGCGGGTTCCCATTTGAGCGCCACCTATGCGCCGGACAGCGAAGGCATCTATCATGTTGTAAGTGAAGTGGAAGAGAATTATTACGGATGGGATTTCTATGATGAGAACGGATCCATCGAGCCGCTGAACACCATCATTCACGAGGCCGGCGAAGGAAACGAAAAAGCCCAGGATATCATTTATTACCGCGAAGTCATCGACAAAAAAGTGTATTACTACTTCTTAGGCTCCGGTAAACTGACACAGTCCACCGTGGATTACATCGACAAGATCGCCGCTTCCCACGACTTCAAGTTTGACGGAAAAGCAGCGGCTGATGAAGCAAGGACAGCTTACGCGCAACAGCTCGGCATTGAAGAAGCAAGCAAAAATGAAAACGAACCGCAGTGGAAAGACCTGAACTAAAGGATATTCTTTATCTGTCAGGCGCCGGGATCTGCTGGGTAATGCAATGGATATTGCCGCCGCCGAGCAAAATCTCCCGCGCCATGATGGGATATACGGTTTTACCCGGATAAAGCGATCGCAATACGGCGGTCGCTTTTTCATCGTTTACATCTCCGAACTGCGGTACTAAGATACCTGCATTGCAGACATAATAGTTTACATAACTAGCCGCCAGGCGCTCGCCCACTTCTCTTTCATCCTCGCCGGGAGCAAAGTCATAACCGGACACTTCTTCCTCCGTCACGCAGACAGGGACCCCCGGAACCGGTAATTCATGCACCCTGATCTTCCTGCCCTTTGCATCTGTCTCATTCTGCAAAACATCAAGGCATGCGCGGGACATGGCATACTGGGGATCCGTTTCATCCTCGCAGGTAGCCAGCACCACTTCGCCGGGCCTGACAAAGGCGCAGATATTATCAATATGGCCGTCCGTTTCATCGTTGTAGATGCCGCAGGGCAGCCAGATGACTTTTTCACAGTTTACATAATCTTTTAGTCTCTGTTCGATCTCCGACCTGCTCATGGTGGGATTCCTGCCGGGTCCCAGCAGACAGCTTTCCGTTACCAGCAGCGTTCCTTCGCCGTCTGTATGGATCGCGCCGCCCTCCAGCACGAAAGGCCAGGCATCATAACATTCCAGCCCCAGCTCTTCGCAGATCCGCTCCGCTGCCATATCGTCATTCACGTAATCCGTATACAGTCCATTGACTTCGCCGCCCCAAGCATTGAACTGCCAGCTGATGCCGCGGATCACACCACCACGGCGGACAAAAGTGGGGGCCATATCCCTTGCCCAGGCATCGTCTGTCTCGATCTCCAGCACACGGATGTTGGCATCCTCAGCAAAATGCTCTGATACCTTTCTATAATTCTCCTGCCCTGCCAGCATATACACCTTTTCCCCGGTGGCAATGAACCTGGCAATCTCGGAAAACACCTCCTGGGCAGCCCCGGCGCCATTTCGCCAGGAACCCGGACGCACCGGCCAGATCATGACCGTCGCCTGATGTTTTTCCCATTCTGCCGGCATTAAGAAACCGTCTTTTGCGGGTACTGTCTGCAGTAATTTCATATCTTATCCTCTTTTGATCGATAATTACGGCTTCCCTTTGAGCGGCCTAGGATAACCGTCCCTTAAAGTCCTCGTAGGAAAATTCCCGTATCAGCTCACATTCCCCGCCTTCATGCATCAGATAGATGCTCGGCAGCGGCATTCCGTTAAAGGTATTGTTCTTTACCATGGAATAGATCGCCATATCTTCAAAGATCAGCCTGTCACCGATCTTCGGCATGGCCGCAAACCGGTAATCACCGACGATATCTCCTGCCAGGCAGGTTCTTGATGCAAGGCGACAGACTACGCCGGCATTTTTCCGATCGTCGCTTTGTCCATCGCCGGTCTCCCGCATCGCTCCTTCGCTGCCATATTCATTCGCCTTTGCTTCCCGGTCTTCA
>JAFZNL010000024.1 GCA_017550925.1 Lachnospiraceae bacterium
ACAAAAGACATATGAGCACCTCATAAGAGTATGATTTTTGATACACTTATTATACCACCAAAGAGGCTGAAAGTCCTTATAAATACTGATAAAACCGCACTTTTTTACATTTATCTGAACCGTATTCAATTGTCAAGGAGCGCGCCAATAAAGGCCGTTTAGCACCACTATGAAAATACTTTTGGCGACCTAATCAATAGATAGTTTTTATAAGAGATTTCCAAAGTAGTGGAAGTTGTCATCGAAGGTAACTGATGAGGGGCTCTTAGTGGCTGGCAGCCTTGAATAATTTGGCATGCTATGGTATATTTGAACAGTTCAAATATGAAAAAACAAGGGGATAACATATGAACAGAAAAATCCTGAAAAACAAGGCATACCTATACCTGACGGAGTTTTTCGCAGGCATGAGTGTCATGGCAGTAGAACTCGGGGCCAGCAGACTGTTGGCGCCGTATTTTTCGTCCTCGCAGATCGTCTGGACCATTATCATCGGAACCATCATGATCGCCATGGCACTGGGAAACCTGTACGGCGGAAAAAAGGCTGACCAAAACCCGGATCCGGACAAACTTTATGCCAGGATCATCTTTGCGGCCCTGTGGATCGCGGCAATTCCTGTGGTGGGGAAATACATCATCATCGCAGTGTCGGGGCTTCTGATCTTTACCATCAACAGCCATTACCTTGTGATAGCGGCTTTTATCGCCTGCATGATCGTCTTTGTATTTCCTTTGTTTTTGCTGGGGACGGTAACCCCTTCGCTTGTGAAATATACAGTGGAATCCCTGGACGTGGGAGGCAGTGTGGTAGGAAGGCTGAATGCGGCGAATACCATCGGAAGCATCCTCGGAACCTTCCTGCCAACCTTTGTGACCATTCCGGCGGTGGGAACCAGCGTGACTTTTCTGTTGTTCTCAGGAGTTTTACTGTTGCTGAGCGTATTGTATTTCCTGAGCAAAGGGGATTATGTAAACCATGAACGCGGTGAGAAGCATATCGACGAGAGTGGTTCGGAGACAACAGATAATAAAGTATCTGGAAAGAGTAGTGAAAAGAAAGAACATGGAAACAGAATTCGTCTCATTGTGGCACTTATCGTATTTGTATTGTGTTGTATCTTCGGTCATGACACCAGTTTTGCTTTTTGGCAGGATGACCTGACTTACGAGGGAGAATCCATTTATAACTATTTGCAGGTCTATGAAGACTCCAAAAAGACTGTATTATCAACAAATGTACTCTTTGGCGTGCAATCCGTATATCGTAAAGAAAAGAGCCTGACAGGCATGTATTATGATTATGCCATGGCGGCGCCGCTTATGTGCGGGGCAATGGGAAAGAACAGTGCAGGTGGTAATTTGGGAGAAGAAAGCGGTACAGAGAGTGGAGAAGATAAGACTGTGGCTTATGCTGGTCAAGAACCGCTTCGGATTCTGATCTTAGGCATGGGGACCGGTACCTTTGCCACTCAGTGCCAGCGATATTTCGATGATATCTATGTGGAAGGCGTAGAGATCGACGAAAAGATTACAGAGTTGGCAAGGACACATTTTGCATTGCCGGAAAGCGTACAGGTGACTACTTATGACGGGAGGGCTTTTCTGGCAGCCTGTGATGAGACATATGACGTGATCATGGTGGATGCCTACCAGGATATCACCATACCCTTTCAGATGTCCTCTGTTGAATTCTTTACGATGGTGAGGGATCACTTAAATGAGAACGGCGTCATGGTCGTGAATATGAATATGAGAGGGCAGAAAGAGGGCAGCATCAACGATTATCTGGCAGATACCATTGCGACTGTTTTCCCGAGTGTCTATACCGTGGATGTACCGGGAACGACCAACCGGGAACTATTTGCAGGCTGCGATCTTGAGGTTGGAGAGAAGATGACCACAGCCGTCCGGAACATGGAAGAGGAAGGTGCAGGATATGATGAAGACCTGACGTCGATGATGAGCAGGGTGGCGGGGGAGATGCAGGCATATGATAGCGGAAGTTATCTGCTGACAGATGATAAGGCACCGGTGGAGCTCCTTGGGATGCAAGTCATCGATGACCTGATCAGGGATGAGGTTGCGATCTACAGAGAAATCTATGAGCAAGAAGGCCTGGAAGGGTTGATGCGGAATCTGTAGAATTACATACGAATATTAAAACGAGATTTAATAACGCGATGCGATGTGCGGCTACATACGGCAAATTTGCTGGTGCAGATAAAAGAAGCAGATGTTATCGAATGGCGCAAAGCCGCATGATAACAGGTTTTTTGAGGGAGGAAGGTAGAAAACATGGCAGATAATGGCGGATCTAATTGTAACACCTGTTCACACTATATCTATGATGAGGACTATGAATGCTACACATGCCAGGAAGATCTGGATGAGGACGAAATGGCGAGATTTCTGGCGGATAGTTTTCGGGATTGTCCTTTTTATTCCTATGATAATGAGTACGAAATTGTAAAACATCAGATGTAATAAATTGCAAAATGAAAAAAATCATGTCGAAAAATGAAAGTTCATCCTGCATTTTCAGATCGAAACCCGGAGCAAAATCCGGGTTTTGCTTTTCAATCCTGCAAAGTTTTCCACAATTTGATGATCACATATGGTTTTTGAATGGTCTGGTCAATAAAACTGCAAAAAGTGAAAAATGAATCCGGATCAGGAGAAATCAAGACTTAAATAACGGCATGCCATCGAAAAGCATCTGTGTCATAAAACAGCTGATACATAACGGGGTATGATAACACGTAGTAATAAATAACGCCGCAATACATAGCAGGCGATTGCATAAAAATAACCTGTGCTATAAAATAAAAACTGCCCTGGCTGATTTGCCGGGGCAGTTTTTGTTCATATTTCGATGTGGCTAAATTCGGAATTATTCGAATTTGAATAGTTACAGGATTTTAGCCAGGAATGATTGCAGTCTGTCGGACTCGGGATGCTCGAAGAGTTTTTCGGGCGTGCCGTCTTCCACGATCTTACCCTCGTCCAGAAACATTACCCTGCTGGCCACCTCTTTTGCAAATCCCATCTCGTGGGTGACAATGAGCATCGTCATGCCACCGGCTGCAAGATCTCTCATAACTTCAAGAACCTCGCCAACCATTTCCGGGTCCAGGGCAGAAGTGGGCTCGTCAAAGAGCATGACGTCCGGATTCATGCATAGCGCCCGTACGATGGCGATACGCTGTTTCTGACCGCCGGAAAGCTGGCTGGGATAGGCCTGAGCCTTATCAGCAAGCCCTACACGCTCCAGATAGCCCATGGCAAGCGCCTCGGCTTCCTTTTCATCCATATGAAGGAGTTTCACCGGTGCCAGCGTCATATTCCGCAGGATGGTCATATGCGGGAAGAGGTTGAAATGCTGGAACACCATGCCGATCTTCTGGCGGTAAGCGTCAATATCCAGCTTTTTATCCGTAATATCAGCGCCTTCAAAGAGGATATGGCCTGATGTGGGCACTTCCAATAGATTTAAGGACCGCAGGAAGGTGGATTTACCGGAACCGGAGGGCCCGATGATCACCACAACCTCGCCCTGTTTGATTGTTGTAGAGATATGATCCAGTACCAGGCCTTTGCCGAAATCCTTGCAAAGGTCTTTGATCTCAAATAATACGTCTGATTGTGTTTTTGCATTTGCGGTCGTTTTATCGCTCACTTTCACGCAACCTCCCTTCCAGTTTTCTGACCATTGCCGAGAGGAACATGACAAGCGCCAGGTAGATCAGGGCAACGGCGATCAGCGGCATGAAGGCTTCATAGGTACGGCTGCGGATAATGTCGCCGCCCCTTGTCAGGTCCATGAGCCCGATATAGCCGCAAATGGAGGTTTCCTTTAATAATACGATAAATTCATTCGCCAGGGCCGGTAATACGTTCTTAAAGGCCTGAGGCATAATGATGTAGAGCATGGTCTGAGCATAGGAAAAACCAAGGCTCCGGCCAGCTTCAAACTGTCCGCCGTCCACGCTCATGATGCCGCTTCGTACGATCTCAGCCACATAGGCACCTGAGTTGATACCAAAGGAGAGGATCGCAACCAAAGGTTTTCCGACTGCGGCAGAAGCGAAGATCACGTAGTACATGATCAGGAGCTGAACCATAGAAGGGGTACCGCGGATGACAGTCAGGTAAATGACACATATAAAATTAGGAATCTTCATTTTTCCGGTCTTATCATAGGTAGACCGGATGATGGCAACCAGAAAGCCTAAAAGGATACCCAGGATCGCGGCAAAAGCCGTGACCAGCAGGGTAGTGCCGAGACCTTCCACCAGGTACATGTACCGGTTGTCATCAATAAAATTGTTTTTAAAACTTGCTAAAAATCCGTCCATGATGCTCCTTTACATCAGTCTTTTCTGACGATGATCACCTGAGTTGCTGTGGTGTAAGGATCGCTGAAGTCAATGTTTTTCAGACGGTCTTCTGTAATGGTCATGCCGGCTACACCGATGTCAGCCTTGCCGGACTGTACTGCATTGATGATGGAATCGAATTCCATGTCCTCGATCTTGAGCTCATAACCGATCTTGTCGCAGATTGCCTGCGCCATATCCACATCGATTCCCACGATCATGGAATTGTTGTAAAACTCATAAGGCTCAAAAGCAGCATTGGTAGCCATGATCAGGGTTCCATTGGAACGATCTGCGTTCTCGGGAGATGTATACTCGAAACTACCCTTGGTATCATCACCGATATAATTGGAAACGATCTTATCAAGCGTGCCTTCATCTTTCAGTTCTTTCAGTGCTGCATTGATCTGTGCCTTCAGGTCGCTTTTTTCCTTACTAATAGCGATGGCATATTCCTCAGTGGTGAAAGGATCGTCAAGAATGGTCAGGTCATCATTTTTGTCAACAAAAGCCTTTGCCGGCTCGCTGTCGATGATCACGCAATCAACCTTTGCCTGCTTCAGGGCCTGGACAGCGTCGCCGCCCTTGTTGAAACGCTCGATGGTGGAAGCCGGGGAGCCGGTCTCATAATCGGAAGCGTAGATATCGCCGGTGGTACCAAGCTGTACGCCGATGGTTTTGCCCGGAAGGTCGTCAGCGGAATGTACCGGATTTGCTTTTTTGCCGCCGCAGCCGGTCACGGAAAGCATGAGCGCTGCAGACAGTGTCAGGACTGTAAAAAGTTTTGTTTTTTTCATAATAATCTCCTTTTAGTCAGTGGTATTACTTGCTTTTGTTTCACATACAGCGTAAAGTATAACAGAATCCTATGGAAATTACAAAGAAAAAATGAATCCCTTCATAAGCCGGATATAAACTTAAGAAAAACGAAGCCGGAAATGAAGCGCGGCAAATCAGATTTTTATGGCTTTTTTTGGCAAATTTATTGACAAACGGCTGAAAAACCTTTATTATATCTGTCGCATGACTGTTTCAGACCTGTCCGTGTCCGTGGCCTGGAGCAGCAACCAGGGGAATGAAAAGCTGCAGAATCATCAGCTGCGGCGGATCCCATAGAAACCAGACAAAGCCCGGAAAGAAGGGGCAACCCAGGAGGTGTAATTGTGGCAAATATCAAATCTGCAAAGAAGAGAGTTCTTGTAACCAGAACCAAGACAGCAAGAAATAAAGCGATCCGTTCAGGCGTGAAGACCGAGATCAAGAAGGTATATGCAGCGATCGAGAGCGGTGACAGGGCAGCAGCTGAGGAAGCATTAAAGAGCGCTACCAAGAAGATGGCTATGGCAGGTTCCAAGGGTGTATACCATGACAATACGGTATCCCGCAAGGTATCCCGCATGGCTCAGGCTGTCAGCAAGATGGCGTAAGGCTTACAAAAATCAAGAGCAAAGCAAAATCCCGCTGCGGAGAAACGTGGCGGGATTTTTTTAGACAGAGCAGGAAATGATGGAGAAAGAACCACGCGACAATAGTATAGAGGAAAAGAAGCCGCAGGCAAAACCGCGGATCATTTTATATTATCTGCTTCTTCACGGCGCGCTGCTGCTGTTTTCCTTCGGCGGCGTGTGTTCCAAGATAGCCGGGAATCAGGAATTTTTGTCAATGCTTTTCATCATATTTTACGGGCTTTTGCTTGTTATCCTCTTTGCCTATGCCCTGATCTGGCAGCAGGTTCTCAAGGCAATCCCGCTGACCGTTGCTTATGCAAACAAGGGGATCCTGATCTTTTACGGCATGCTGTGGGGCACGCTTTTTTTCGGAGAAAAGATCCGGCCCAGGATGCTGATCGGCGCGCTGATCGTACTTGTGGGCGTCTTTTTCTTCCTGAAGGATGAATGGGCGAAGGAGAAGGGGAAGGAGGAGGCAGCATGAGCAGGCTGGCAGTGTATGTTTGCATTTATGTATCCTCGGTATTTGTGGCGTCCATCTCCCAGGTGATGCTGAAGACCAGTGCGGAAAAGAGTATAAAAACCGCCTGTTTGAGTACTTAAATCCCCTGGTGGTCATCGCCTACGGACTGTTTTTTATCTCCACTTTTTTGACCGTATATGCGCTGAAGGTGGTGCCCCTGTCCCTGGGGAATCTGCTGGAATCCTCCGGTTATATCTTTGTGCCGCTGTTGTCTTTCCTAGTGCTGAAGGAGAAGATGACAAAGAATATGTGGATCGGATCGGCGTTCATCATAGCGGGGATATTGGTGTATTCGCTGTAAGAAACGAGAGATGAGTTAACGATACTGATAGTTATGTTAACACGATCAATAACGAATAAGTACAGATAAAATAGGTGCTTCTTGATATCGAAGAATAACATAAATAAATATTATGTAAAGTATAATTGGCGATAAATCCGGCCGATTTAGAAAGGAAAATAGAAGTTCATGGCAGATCAGAGTCATATCAGGAATTTTTGTATCATCGCACATATCGATCATGGTAAATCTACCCTGGCAGACAGGATCATTGAGATGACCGGACTTTTGACTGAGCGTGAGATGCAGGCGCAGGTCCTTGACAACATGGACCTGGAGCGGGAGCGCGGTATCACCATTAAGGCCCAGACCGTGCGGATCATCTATAAGGCAAAGAACGGGGAAGAGTATATTCTGAATCTCATCGATACCCCGGGGCATGTGGACTTTAATTATGAAGTCAGCCGGGCCCTGGCAGCCTGCGACGGCGCGATCCTGGTGGTGGATGCGGCGCAGGGAATTGAGGCACAGACGTTGGCAAATGTTTATCTGGCGTTGGATCATGATCTGGATGTGTTCCCGGTGATCAACAAGATCGACCTGCCCAGCGAGGAGCCACAGAGAGTCAAAGATGAGATCGAGGACTTGATCGGTCTGGAAGCCCAGGATGCGCCGCTGATTTCAGCAAAGAACGGTATCGGCATCGATGAGGTGCTCGAGCAGGTGGTATCCCGCATTCCGGCGCCCAACGGAGATGCAGGCGCGCCACTGAAGGCTTTGATTTTTGACTCCCTTTATGATTCTTATAAGGGCGTGATCATTTTCTGCAGGATTTTTGACGGAACGGTGAAAAAGGGAACCCGGATCCGGATGATGGCTACCGGCGCAACGGCAGAAGTTGTGGAAGTGGGCTATTTTGGAGCAGGGCAGTTCATCCCTTGCGAGGAACTGACCGCCGGACTGGTAGGATATATCACAGCATCCATTAAAAACGTCCGCGATACGGCAGTGGGTGATACGGTAACGGATGCCGACAGGCCGGCAGCGGAGCCGCTTCCCGGTTATAAGCGAGTGCAGTCCATGGTATACTGCGGCGTGTATCCGGCGGATGGCGCCAAGTATCCGGAACTGAGGGATGCGCTGGAAAAACTGCAACTCAATGATGCGTCGCTCCACTACGAGCCGGAGACTTCCATTGCGTTGGGCTTTGGTTTCCGGTGCGGTTTTCTGGGACTTTTG
>JAFZNL010000249.1 GCA_017550925.1 Lachnospiraceae bacterium
CAGCTCTACAGCTTTACCGCGGAAGACGGTGCTGTGATCAAGCCGGCAGAAGGCAAAAATATGACCATCTATGTGGACTGCACCATTGATAATGCGCTGGAAGCTTACGATACTGCCGCAGGTACTCAGATCGACGCATTTGAACCGGGTGTGGAATACTCCGGTGTTGTGATCGTTGTGGACTGATCAGAAAAGATCCGTTCCAACTCAGATAAGAAAAGCCCGCAGGCTATCTGCCTGCGGGCTCAGACTGAAGACAAAGTCACCTCAGGAAATTCCTGAGGTGATTTTCGTAAAGATATTGTTTTTACAAAAAGGCGAATATAAAGTGCTTTCGGCTTTCAGGCCCTGTCCAGCCCATCCTTCTCTTCATCATTGCCAGCTTTTTGAGGTTCATGCATAGGAATGTAAGCCCGACTTTCATCCTCATCCTTGCCATCCCTACCATGTTTGTATACCTGAGATTGTGATACTCCTTTGCAGTACCAAACACCCTCTCGATCGTCTGCTTCCGCTGCTGGTAGATCTCTTTCATGCCCAGCGTATGCCGGATATCCTCGCAGGTCTCCATGTAGTCTTCCCACACATGCCTGGTCACTACTTTCTGATGGTTTGCACTCATCGTGCATTGTTCCAGGTACGGACAGGCTGCACACTCCTTGGGATCGGATTTATATTCCCTGTATCCATCCCGGTTGGTAGTACTATAGGAAAGGGTCTTATCTGCCGGGCATAGGTAACAGTCATACATCTCGTCATAAACGAATTCATGCTTGCGGAAAAAGCCTTTCTTTGTCATAGGGGCTTTGTATGGGAATAAGGGCTTCACTCCGTCATCCAGAAGGAGCTTTGCAATGGCCGGGATCTTATATCCTGCATCCAGGATCACCATCTCCAGTCCTTCATGCCGGATCTTTTCATAGACAGAAGGAAAGGTGGTACTGTCATGGGCATTCCCCGGATGCACGGAATAACCCAGGATCCATCCATGCCGGTCACAGGCTGTCTCGGCACTGTAGGCAAAGACCTGTTTATGTTCCCCTTTATGGAACCATCCGCTCTCAGGATCCGTTGTGCTTTCCTTCACTTCTTTTGTATCTCCGCCTGCCGGGGCCCCCGGCCCGGGACTGTCATCATCATCCTTATCCCGGAAAGGCTTTTTCCCATGTTCCTCCCGGTCCCTGTTGATCTCTGCCTTCAGGGCTTCTTCATAGAACCTTGCTGTCTTTTCAGCTTCTTTTTTTATGTACTTATGGCTGTTGGCGGCTGCTTTGATATGGGTGGAATCAATGAAGACCGCCGAATCATCCACCAACCCGCATCTTATACATTCCTCCAGGACTTTCCCGAACATCTGCTCATACAGGTCCGTATCCTTAAAACGCCTGGTGTAATTCTTGCCAAATGTTGTAAAGTGGGGGACCGGGTCGGACAGGCCGAGGCCAAGGAACCAGCGGTACGCCATGTTTACCTCAATATCCTTGATCGTCTGTCTCATGCTGCGGATGCCGAACAGGCACTGGATCAGCTGCATCTTGATCAGGACCACAGGGTCCAGAGAGGGACGCCCGAAATCCGGGGAGTATTTATCTTCCACAAGGTCATAGATAAAGTCAAAGCTGATGGCTTCATCGATGAGCCGGAGGATGTGGTCTTTGGGGACCATGTCCTCAATGGAGAAGAACTGTATCTGCTTCCGGTTCTGTTCAGAGTTCTTTGTCATCATGGCAGTTCACCTTCCTTACAGGAAGATTATAACATTGAAAAAGCTTGATTTTAAGCCAAAAACTGCCAGTTTTTCATTTTGTGAATACCACAAAAAAAGTACCAGTTATATGTGGATTTCTATCCTTTTTAACTGGTACTTTGTCTTCAGCCTGAAGAGGGCATTTCTATGCCCTCTTTTCTTTCTCCTGACGACGTTTGTCGTTGATCAGTTTTACGTGTTCGTCCGTGATCAGTGTGACGTTGTTTTCTTTGGCCCACGCGATGCAGCCGTTTAATACCGTCTTTAGAAACGGACGGGGAACTTTTACAAAATTCTTCAGCGCATCATCCGTGAAGCGGATCGTATCGTCGCAGCGGTCAGCCGCATATCGGATCGAAGCGATATCCACTTCCTTCGGAGCGGGGATCGGCTCTGCGATCGGTTTTTTCCATCTGGTAAACTGCGTGTACCAGAAGTTGGTGGAATCCCGATATCCATAGTCCACAGGCACAGGCGGGAAGCTGTTTTTATCCACGCCGTTGACAATGGCATTGTAATACTGTTCCTTCATCAGAATATGATCGATGTTCAGAATGAAATGTGCGCCGTATTTGGATGTGATGCCGTTGAAATTGTTATATGGTCCCGGATGCCCGTCATCAATATCGTCTGCGGAGTATTTGCCGGCATCCTCCAACTCGCTGTCCCAGGTACATTCAAATACCTGAAATGCTTCTGCGATCACCTCCGGCCGCTCCGGATCGTCCGGATCCGCAACTCCTTTTTCCATCGTAAACAGATTTTCCTTCATCTTTTCTTCGGAAGGACCCGGATATCCGAAACGGACCGCCTCTTTAAAATATTTTTTATCATCCGGAATAAAATTGATGGCGCATTTACCGCGCTTTAACAGATTGTGGCAGGTATTCGAAGTATTTCTGCATTCCAGGAGCATGGCATAACGTTCTTTCCCGGCAATATAATACGGAAAACACAGGGAATAAGAGCCGATGTTCAGACTTCCGTCATCATTGATCGTGCTGATGCACACGGTCGGCATCGGGAAAAACGCAGATGTCTGGTAAAAATTGTCAACGATCCTTAAGTCTTTAAACG
>JAFZNL010000250.1 GCA_017550925.1 Lachnospiraceae bacterium
CGAATATGTGGAAGTTGTGGTGGATCACGGCTATGCCGGCCTGTATCTGCTTAGTTACCCGGTGGATGCCAAGCTTTTGCATATGGACAGCATATCGGAGCAGCTAAGAAACGGGGTCAGTTCACAAAATGCGGAGCGGATCTATAAGAAAAAGTACTCCTCACCTTTGTTATCTGAATATTTTGTCGGTGACCTGCCGGATGAGAATATGCCGGATTACCGGGGCGGATATCTGCTAAAGGGCGATACCGTCGAAAAAAGCGAGGAAGAATGGGCGTCCCTTTATGAACTGGCCGGACTGATGGAATCGGATGATGAGACTTTTGCGGAAGGGATCAAAAGACTTTGCGATGAGCGCAATGTCATGGAAAACTGGCTCTTTTACCAGGCGGTGGGTGCCTTTGATAACGAAAATAAGAACCATTATTTCGTCACCAGGAACACCAAGGAGGGTCTGAAGGGATACTTTATTCCCTGGGATATGAATATTTCCTTTGGTTGTGTTTATACGGAAAATGCTTATTATTGCAAAGAGAGCGATGAGGCGCTGGAGACGGAAGTGGTTTTTGAGCCGGGAAGCAGGTTGTTTCATTTAGGCGAAAAAGGGGGCGGGCAGCTGGCCGCAAAGACCTGGAAACGCTGGCGTTCGGATGTTTTCCGTACAGATGCGCTGATGGCACGGATTGATCAGCTGCAGCAAAGCCTGACATCTTCCGGAGCGTTACTTCGGGAACAGCAGCGCTGGCCCATGGGAAATGCAAGCGCAGACCTGACCTTTATGAAGTCATTTACAAAGAAAAGACTGCAGTGGATCGACGGCCTTCTGAAAGAGGACTGAGCAGAGCCGGGAAAAGCAGGAAGGCGCATTGCCGGAGAACAGGCGACTAAGCAAACGAGATAAACAGACGAGATAAACAGATGGAAAAAGCGGATCAGAGAAGGGAAAAACAGGGGCGAAATCACATCATAGAGATCTGGCGGATCCTCTTTTGCCTTGTGATTCTGGGCTTTCATATCTCTGCAAAGACGGAGTGGCCCTATTTTCATGTGGGCTATCTGGGCGTAGAGTTCTTTTTTTTGCTGAGCGGGCTTGGGATCTGGCAAACGTGTATGAAGAGAGAAGCGACAAAGGGATCGCCCGAGACTCTTTCAAAACCCCGATATTTCATATCTTATGCAAAAAAGAAGTTTTTGCGTCTCTATCCCCTCTATTTTCTGAGTCTGATCACCATGCTCATCGTGCGGATGATCACGCAGTCCATGGGCGTTCGGGATGCTTTTATCTGCCTGAAAAACTGTATGGCTGAGTTTTTGATGCTGCAGTGTTCTCCGGTGGGCGGGGAGGTGCTGATCTCTGCAAACTGGTATGTGGCCGTGTTGTTTTGGGGCAGCCTGCTTTACGTCTGCATCTATCTGTTGTTTGGAAAAAAAGTGCTTTCTGTTTTGGGACTGGCTGCGACAGTTTTTTTGTATGCCTATTATTTCAGGCTGATCGGCAAGATCGATATCATCTTTTCTTACCATGCCTTTTTGCGTGCTCTGGCAGGTCTGGGGCTGGGTATCTTTCTGGGCGGAATGCATGATGCTCTGCAAAAAAGCGTCCTGGGCGGCGAATTTAAGAGCGCCTCGCGCGGTATTGCGACGATTCTGATCCGCCTCATACCAAACCTGATCCTGTTCGGGATCATCATTTATACTAATCTCGGTCATCGCAGCAGGGTGGATTTCCTGGTGATCGGCCTCTTTTTTATCAGTCTTTTGCTGCTCCTGACAGGAACCGATACCTGTCCGGAGAAACTGCGTCCGGCAGTGAAAAGGCTTTCCGGCCTGACATATGCGGTCTATCTCTTTCAAATGCCTGTCATAGAGCTTTTGATCTTTCTTCTTTTCTGATCCGGGATTGTTATTTCCGGTCCGATAATCACACCTTAAATCTCTTACAATCTGCTGAAAGTCCCCTTGCCCCGGCACACGGTATATGGTACAATATATGGTGGTTTTGCGTGCGCAATCCACATTGATTTGTGATATGAGTCAGATTTCAACCGGAGGGTGAGACATGAGCGGAAAATTAACGATCCTGATCACAATGGCGGGAC
>JAFZNL010000251.1 GCA_017550925.1 Lachnospiraceae bacterium
ATAGCGGCTATATGAAAGACAGAGAAATATACAATGTTAAGGATCACACAGTGCAAATTTCCAATAACCTACACGGAAGATGATCTGCGGTCCTATGCGGCAAAGAAACTGCGGATCACAGAATCGCAGGTTGAGTCGGTATCGCTGATCAGACGTTCTTTGGATGCGCGGAAAAAACCGGAAATCTTCTATGTGATCACCATGGATGTAGCCCTTCGGGGTGGGGAAAAACAGGAAGAGGAAGTTTTATCGCGCCTGCAAAACGGACCGCGTAAAAGCAATAGAAAACCGGCATCCGGAAGACAAGCCGGAAAGGATGATAAAAAAGGCGGACCGGCGGGAAACTCGGATATACAGATCACGCCAAAGCCGTATCGTTTTCCGGGCATCGAAACCGGAATTGAAAACAAAACCAAAATTGGAATCGGAAGCGAAACCGGGATCGGAGCAGCTCCGGGAAATACAAAAACCACGCGGAAAAGGCCTCTTGTGGTCGGCAGCGGTCCTGCAGGGTTAGCATGTGCTTACTATTTGGCAAAAGCCGGACTTTGCCCGATACTGATCGAACGGGGAAAGCCAGTCGGGGAGCGCCGGAAAGACGTAGAGAAATTCTGGGAAACAGGGTGCCTTGATCCTTCATCCAACGTGCAGTTCGGAGAAGGCGGTGCGGGCACTTTTTCAGATGGAAAGCTAAATACACTGATTAAGGATAAAGACGGCAGATGCCGTGAGATCCTGCGGCTCTTTGTGGAAATGGGAGCACCGGAAGATATCCTGTATGATCATAAGCCTCATGTGGGTACAGATCTTCTGATGGGCATGACGGAGAATCTCAGAAACGAGATCATCCTCATGGGCGGACAGGTTATGTTTGAAACGACCCTGGTGGATATTTTGCAGGAGGATGGCAAGGTATCCGGTGCGGTTGTAGAATCGAGAGACGGCAGCAAGATTGATACCGATACCATCGTCCTGGCTATCGGTCACAGTGCAAGGGATACCTTTCAGATGCTCTATGACAGGAAGCTCTCCATGGAGGCAAAAGCCTTTGCCGTGGGGTTCCGGATCCTGCATCCCCAGAGCATGATCGACCGATCCCAGTACGGCGAGCAACCACCGGAGATCTTGAAAAAGCTCGGCGCAGCAGCCTATAAACTGACGGCGCAGACATCCTCGGGCAGAGGGATATACAGTTTTTGTATGTGCCCAGGCGGCTATGTGGTAAATGCATCTTCCGAAGAAGGGATGCTGGCAGTCAACGGCATGAGTTATCATGGCAGGGCAAGCGGCGTTGCAAACTCCGCACTGATCGTATCGGTCAGCCCGACGGACTATCCGGATGGCGGCATTCATCCCCTGTCCGGTGTAGCCTTTCAAAGAGAATTGGAGAAAAAAGCTTTTTTGCTGGCAAACGGAAGGATCCCGGTGCAAAGCTATGGCGCCTATAAAAATGGCAAACAGGACGAACCGGCGGCAGCGGTTTCTGAAAGCTTCAGCGATGTTACCATAAAGGGACTTTGGGAATGGGCGGATTTGACCCATCTCTTGCCGGCAGAGTGCAGGCAGGCATTTTTGGAAGGCATGCAGCAGTTCGGAAGAAAGATCCGCGGCTTTGATAACGATGATATGCTACTGGCAGGTATCGAGAGCAGGACATCGTCGCCACTTCGGATCCTGCGGGATGAAAGCGGACAGTCGCTATCTTTGAAGGGGTTATACCCAGTGGGAGAAGGTGCAGGCTATGCAGGGGGCATCATGTCAGCGGCCATGGACGGACTTCTGGCAGCAGAGCGGATCTGTGCGGCGTATACCATGGAATGAAACCTGAGATCGGATGTGCGGCATGATAATCATAACGAGATCATGAAACAAAATCCGGTGATATATAGGGATGACAAATAAAGGATAATAAAGTCGAAGTAGGATAACTACGGACAGAAAGAAGGAATACACATGAATCCGAGAGATTTGATCGCAGACAAAAAGAGGATCGTCGTGAAGGTGGGATCATCTTCCCTGACACATGCCGAGACCGGCGGACTTGACTATACCAAGTTGGAAGTTTTGGTACGTGAGCTTTGCAACATTCATAACCAGGGTAAGGAAGTGATCCTGGTATCCAGTGGTGCCATTTCCGTGGGCAGAAGAGTGCTGCGGATTCCAAAGAAAGACGGCAGCCTTTCGGAAAAACAGGCCTGCGCTGCAGTGGGTCAGGCACGTCTGATGATGACCTATCAGAAGCTGTTTGCGGAATACAATCATGTGGCGGCACAGATCCTGATGACGAAGAATACCATTGTGGATGACTTAAACCGCTTTAATGCAAGGAACACTTTTGCTGAGCTCCTTTCCCTGGGTGCGATCCCCATCGTCAATGAGAACGATACCATTGCCACCTATGAGATCGAGTTCGGTGATAATGACAGCCTTTCCGCCATTGTGGCATCCCTGGTGGGCGCAGATCTTCTGATCCTGCTTTCGGACATCGACGGTCTGTACACGGACGACCCGAACAAGAATGAGGATGCAAAGTTCATTCCCTATGTGGAACGCCTTGATGAGCATATCATGGAGATGGGAAAAAAGAGTACGGGATCGGCTGTAGGCACAGGCGGCATGAACACCAAGCTTCAGGCAGCCAAGATTGCAACCTGCTCCGGTGCGGATATGATCATCGCTAATGCATCGGATATGCGGATCCTCCACAGGATTATGGATGGCAGGGAGATCGGAACATTCTTTGCAGCCCATGAAGATGAAGGCTTCGACCTGATCTCTTTTGTGGAAGGGATGAACCAGTAAGCAAGAGAAAAATAGATTCAGAAGTTGGAATTTGACAGCGTAAGGTTCTGCGTAAAAATACAGGGCCGAAAAAAAGAGATTTTGGAGAATATACATGACAGAAGAAAAGATCGCAAGGATCAATGAACTATATCATAAATCCCAGGCGGAAGGTCTGACGGAGGAAGAAAAGAAAGAGCAGAAACTCCTTCGGGAGGAGTATCTTGCGGCCATCCGCGGGAATCTTCGGGCACAGCTTAACCAGATTGATATCATTGACAAAGACGGAAAGATCGAAAACTTAGGCGAGAAATACGGGAATGGATCCGGCGGAAATTACAGCTGATCCTGACCGGATATCGAAATGCACTGAGTGCAGAAAACATACTTTGCTGTGTCTGCAACAGAAACGATTATCTGATGGATTATGATGGATGATATGATAAACGAAAACATGCAGGAAATTCAGGAAAGAAAACGGATGCTCCGCAGGCAGATCCTGTATGCGAGAGATGAGATCCCACTGGAAAAAAGAGAAAAAATGAGCGGCGAGATCTGCCGCCATGCGATATCCCTTTCGGCGTTTGAAAAGGCTGAAAGGGTTCTTTGTTTTGCATCCTTTGGCAGCGAGGTCGATACGAAAGAACTGATCGAGACATCGATCCGTTTGGGTAAGAAGCTGTTCCTGCCCCGGGTGGAAGGGGATGATATGTCCTTTTACCGGATTCGCAGCAGAGAAGATCTGACAGCTGGATATAAGGGGATCATGGAGCCAAACGGACAGACGGAACGCTATGTGCCGGTAGCTTCCGAAAAAGCCGGAGGCACAGGAACAGTGCCGGGATCGAAAGATATCTTTTTCCTGCCCGGTGTCGTATTTGACAGATACGGCGGCAGGATCGGTTATGGCAAGGGATTTTATGACCGGTTTCTGTCAGGAGGTTACAGCGGTGCGGTTTACGCGCTGATCTTTGGGATGCAGGTGATAGATAAGCCGATCGAAAAAGCAGCCTGGGATATCCCGGTCAGGTATCTGATCACCGAAGCAGGCATGTCGGAAATTTGATGTATCGCCTGAAATATGGTATGATAACAAAGTATGTGATTTTAAATGTCGAAGCGCGAAACAATCCGTTTTAAATTAGATTGACAGAAGGAGTGGATGTTATGAAAAAAAGAATGATTGTATGTTTACTGGCAGGTTCCCTTGCACTGATGCTGGCAGCTTGTGGCAGTAAGGGCGGAGAGGAAACGAACCAGCCGGAAACGAACGAGGCGGCTGATATGGCGAATGCTGATGATGCACAGCCTGAAGAAGATACTGCAGAGCAGACTACTCCGACATCGGATGACTCTGCGATTACAACGGAAGACGTCGGCAAGTACATGATCTATGAGTATGAGGCAAATGGTCAGAAGGTTGATCATGCAACCCTTGAGACTGCCGGTATGGGAGAAACCTATCTGGATCTGAAGGAAGACGGTACCGGCGAACTTCTGCTGTTTGACCAGAAGATCGATGTAACCTGGAGAAACGGTATTGTCACAGTCTATGGCACCACGGACTATACTTATACAAGAGTTGATGATACTTTGACGTTGGATATGGCAGGTGTGACCTATACCATGGTTCGCGAGGGCGGTCAGGTATCTGAAACAGAAACCGATGCATCAGCGTCTGATGAATCGGCGGATGCGTCCGGTGATGAGACCGCTGCAGCAGCCGTGCCGGCAGGTGAGGCGCCGAGCGGAGACGGTCTTGTCAGTGAAGAGATGGTCCAGAAGGGTTATGTCTGGATGAACAAGATCAACAAAGATATCTTTAATGCAACTTACGAAGACTTGGCAGCTTATTTCGGAACTGACGGTAAGTTTGAGAAGGAAGAGTACAGTGACCATATGGAGCAGAACCGTCGCTATTACTTCTGGATATCCAACGAGGATGACACCCATTACATCTATGTGAATCTAGGTGAAAAAGATCCGGAAGGCGCACCCGGTGTTTATAAGGTAACCGGTTTTAACTCCAGCGGATTTTCATCTTCTGATGCTGAAGCAAAGTATCTGGATGAACTGAAGGCTGAGGCAAGTGAGGCGGATAAGGCTGCGGCATCTTCCGCAGAGATGAAAGAGGATTCTCACAAGATCAGCGTTTTCGGTGACGATGACAATTTTGTGAATGTGAAGTACAGCATGCCGTCATCCGGCTGGTCCATCAAGGAAGGCAGCAGCGATTTTGAGATCGTAGAAAATGAAGATCCCCAGGCATTCGGCGCCGGCTTTATCAAGTTCTCCATGAAGGATACGTTAGAGAAGTTTGATTTTTACAAAGACGATTTCGAGAATTACAAAGAGATCGATAGCAGGACCATCGGCGGCGTGGAAATGAAGGGCCGTACTTACAAGAGCATCGGCTATGAGTGGACGGAGTATATTGGTGTGACTGCAGATGGCAAGGCAGTGGGTGTCGGCATTGTGGACATTGACATTTCCGAAGGCACCATGGGCGATAAGATCTTAAATAGCGTAAGTTTCCAGTAAATGATTGAGAGCCGCGCCCGGCGTGGCGGAGCAGGTAAATGCAGCAAAAGTCTTTGAAGACAATTGAAAAAGCAGTTTTGGCAGTGCTTGTTTTACTGTCTGTTGCTGCAACGGTTTCGAAACTGTTTGTCGGTTTTGACATTGATGAAGGGTATGCGATCGCCATGCCCTTCAGACTGCTTATGGGAGACCGGCTTTTTTCACAGATGTGGGAGATTCACCAGACCTCATCTTTCCTGCCGGCGCTTGTGATGTGGCCTTATCTGGCTATTGCAGAATCGACAGATGGGATTGCGCTTTACCTTCGGATCATATCTCTTTTGATCCATCTTGCGATGAGCATTCTGGTGTGGTACGTACTGCGCGCTGTAGTAAAGGATGCGGTTACTGGGAATGGGGACGAAAATGGAACGAAACGGTATTCCTACCTTTGCATTATCGCGGCACTGGTTTACTTCAACCTTTTGCCAAAGTGGATGCAGTCCGTGGATTTTTCCCTTCAGCAGGTTTGGGGACTGACATTGGTGCTGTTTTTCCTGTGGCTGGAGAAACGCTTGCATAAAAATATCATTTCCCTGCTGACAGGAATCGCTTTGAGTATGACGGTTCTTGGCTATGTGGGAATGATCGTACTCTATCCGGTCATTGTGGTGCTGTATATCCTGGACGGACGTAGGGACGGAAAGTTAGCAAATGCTAACAAAATAGATGGTAAAGCAACTGATGGAAAATCAACCGGGGCGCAGCATCCCGGCGCGCTTCCTCGGATCCTATGGATGACAGCCGGATGTGCTTGCATGGCGCTCCTGTTTCTGGCTTATGTATTTGTTACAGGCGGCCTTTCCGTTTCGGAATTTTTAGAGAATATTCCGCGGATTTTTATGGACGGAACCCATACCCTGGGGTTTGCCGATAAACTGCAGCTTTATCTGCGGCAGTGGTCGGTAGTGGCAAAGCATAGCCTGATTTTTGCGGGTTCGTCGTTTATGTTTATGCTATGCCTCCATGCGATCTGCGTGCTTAAGAAAAAGGAAGTCAAGGCGGTATGGAACCTTCGCACTTTTACTGCCATGGTGATGGCGGTCAGTTCCGGGCTGATGGTCACAGCACCGATCCTTGGGATAGCACTTGGGCCTTTCCATTTTCAGTCAAGGTTTTTACTATTGTTTGTACTGATGTGGGTCATCGCACTCAGAGACAGAAACGATACAAAGAAAGAACAAAAGGATGCTCAGGAAAGCGGTAAGGGGAGTGCGACAAAAATGCCGGCTCTGTTCTGGACGGCCATGATCCTGCAGACCGCTGCTTTTGCAGGTGTACTTCTCTTTTCCAATGTGGGTCCGGACTCTTCAAGCTCCTACCTGGCCATTGGCCTGATGGCAGGACTGTTTGTACTGATCCCGCAGGAAAGAGGGAAAGAGGCCCGGCCGATCATAAATGCCTTCTCGCAGATGGCTGTGGTGTTGCTCCTGTTATCCCTTTTGATGAGCAAGGGCTTTTATGTGCGCTATACAGAGTATTTTCCGGCGGATATCACGCAGCACCGTCAGCAGGTGGAAGCCGGTCCGCTGCAGGGACTTTACCTGCTGCCGGAAGATGCTAAGACAGAGGCGCTTTGCAGGGAGGCAGTCAGCAAGGTGACAGATGACTTAAAGGCAGCGGATGCCACTAAGACAGGAAGCAGTGCCATGGTCCTTGGTACGGATCAGATCCTGAATCTGTCCATGGCAGGCAGGACGGTTTGCCCGTCCACCATCAGTACACCGGCCTTTAACAGTCAGTGGATCCTGTATTTTGATGTGTATCCGCAGCTGCTGCCGGACGTGGTTTTTCTGGAAAAGAATACCATCGATGACAGGGATAAATTCTTTGCAAAAAATGAATTCGGGCAGTATTTGGTAAAGCATTATGATGTGGCCGGTATGCAGGAAAACGAAGCGATCTGCTGGGTGCATCGCAAGGATGGGTGAGAAGCCGGATGATGTGGCAGGACAGTGGCTGAAGATCAAGGAGAGAAATCTTTGCCAGGATTTAAATGGATATGATTGAAAACAGATTTGTGCTGGCTGTCAATGGAATACTACATCAATGGATTGTTATGTGAAACGACAAGACGAATTACCCGGAAGTTGCGGGAGAAAGGAAAAATCCAATCATCGACCGATCATTGGATGAACGAAAAAGAATGAAGTGGGAAGAAAAAGTAAGACAGGTGGAGCCCTATGTGCCGGGGGAGCAGCCGAAACTGTCTGATATGATCAAACTCAATACCAATGAGAGCCCTTATCCGCCATCGCCCAAGGTGCAGGAGGAACTGGCTCTTTTGGAGGCGGCGGATTTCCGGCTGTATCCGGATCCACAGTCCACGGACCTGGTAGCGGCTCTGGCAGGAAGGTATCATGTAGGAGAGGAGCAGGTCTTCGTGGGCGTTGGCTCCGATGACGTGATCTCGCAGGTATTTCTGACCTTCTTTTCTCACGGCGAACCGATCCTGTTCCCGCAGCTGACCTATTCTTTTTATGAGGTGTGGGCGGATCTGTACAGGATCTCTTATGTGAAGGTGCCGCTTATGGAGGACCGGCACATCGATCCTGAGGATTACTGCAAGCCAGAGGAAAAGGGTGGCATTATCTTTCCGAATCCGAATGCGCCGACAGGTCTTTTGGAAAGCATTGAGACCGTGGAACAGATCGTAAAAGCCAATCCGGACTGTGTGGTTGTAGTCGATGAAGCTTATATCGATTTTGGCGGCAAAAGTGCGATCCCGCTGATCGAAAAATACGAGAATCTGCTGATTGTGCAGACCTTTTCAAAATCCCGTGCTATGGCTGGGATGCGTATCGGTTTTGCCATTGGCAGCAAAAAGCTGATCGATCATCTGCAGGCGGTGAAGTATTCCATCAATTCCTATACCATGAGCAGAGCTGCGATCCGCCTCGGCGTGGCTGCTGTCAGGGATGATGAGTATTTCAGAGAAACGATCAGCAAGATCATAGCAACCAGGGAAAGAGTGAAAAAGGAACTTGCAGATCTGGGATTTACCTTCCCGGATTCGCAGACAAACTTTATTTTAGCAAGGCATAAAAACAGATCCGGAAAGGAACTGTATGAGGTGCTCCGCAGCCAGAAGATCTTTGTGCGCCGCTGGGATGATCCGCTGATCAAGGATGACCTTCGCATCACCATCGGCACAGACGCCCAGATGGACAAGATGCTGGATGTGCTTCGGATGTATATCGGGTAGTATCATGTCCTGTATGAAAAAACGAAGGAATAAAACAGATGATATATGAAAAAGTGTAAAGCTCGATACGAAAATACGGAGCCAAAAAACTGAAAATAAATTATGAGGAGATAAGCACATGATGAAAAAGAAAAATGAAAAGGCGCATTTCAAAAAACGGATCGGCTTCCTTTTGACGATGGTGTTGATGATTGGGACGACGCTGCAGCCTGCGGCAAAAACGGCCTGGCAAAGAAAGAATGACTATGGGCTGAAGGATCCGAGAATTGCGAGTGATAAATCGGTCGTATGGGATCTGATCGAGTTCGGCAGTTATCCGCAGGATACGGATGCGTTTAAGGAGCAGCCCATCAAGTGGCGGATCCTGGATCTGGACGGTGACTATGCGCTTCTTTTGGCGGATCAGGGGCTTGAAAACAGGGTTTTTGATGAAAACGAGAGCGGCAAAAATGTCCTTTGGCAGGACAGCAGTCTCAGAACGTGGCTGAATGTCGATTTTTATAATGCAGCATTTACTGAGGGCGAGCAATCCGCGATAAAAACAACAGAACTGAAAAACCCGGGAATCTATGACGAAGCCCAGAATAAGACTTATTTTGCCGGTGATAATACGTTTGATCAGGTGTTTTTGCTCACGAGAGATGATATGAGTAATTCGGATTACGGATTTTCCTACAGAAATAATTCGGCGTTTTACTGGAGTAATGCTTCGGCTGATTATAAGAGGACAGCAGGATTTCAATGTGCGGCTTATCCAACCTGGCGGACGAGGGCACAGGGGACTTATGCGTTCCATGAAAAGAGTATTTCCAGCGCGAAACGGATCTTTAATGATCATGCCTCCTGGTGGCTTCGTTCTCCCGGAATAAATTCGAGTCAATCAGGGTGTGCCTCTATCGTTCTGTATGACGGATCGCTGGACGATCGGCTTGTCAGTCACGAAGAGGTGATGGTGCGTCCTGCATGCTGGGTTAAGATTTCGGCACTGACAAAAGCCGGCGAGATTCAATCTGACGGCACTGTTCTTGATAACACAAAGGACTTCCATAAACCGGTCATTACGAATGTCAATGGCACTGAGGATGAATTGCTTTCCACTTGGAGCTGCTGCTATTTTGGAAAATATGAACAGGATATTCAGGAAAAGCCGATTCAGTGGCGTGTGTTGTCAGTGGATGATCAGGATGCGTACCTGATCTCGGATCAGTGTCTTGACAGTCGGATCTTTGGCGAAACAAACAGTACAACATGGGAGACTTCTTCTCTCAGAAACTGGCTGAATGAAACGTTTTACAATACCGCATTTACAAAAGAGGAACAGGCTGCGATCAATGATACAGTCTGGACACAGGAGGATACAAACTTTTTGGACGGGGTAACGGTTACAGACCGCGTCAGCCTGTTTTCCTATTTTCAGGGGATACAGAAGGAAAACAAGGCAGTGTATAAGTTGTCGGTGCAAACGCCGGATACGCTGTGCGCAAGAGTGACGGATTTTGCTGTTTTGAATTTTGCAAAGAAGTATTCCAACGATTGCGGTGAATGGTGGACATCATCAAGAATTGCAAAAAACAGTGCGGGAGTTTACGAAAACTATGCTTACCATCCCCGCTACAGCGGCGCGGCTTGGGATCATGCATCGTATTATCAGGACGGCCTTTGCGTGCGTCCCGTGATACATCTGAACCTTACTAAGGTCGATTTGTATCGGAAGGTCGGCACGGTAAGCAGCAAGAATGAGCGGGATGTGGATGAGACGACCCAGTTTACAAAACATGAGTATGTTGCGCCTTTTTGCTATCTCTATAACAACAAGAGCGGGAATATCGAATACTATGAAGATACCGTAAATCAACGGTATTATCTGGATGAGGAAGGCAAACAGGAAATCGATGAAAAAGCGTGGATCATCGATCCTGTGCGCGTGGAGCATGAGTATGGAGAATGGCTCTGCACGCAGGAAGCAACCAAGGATTCGTACGGTCTGATGGAAAGATACTGCAGGTCCTGCGGTAATAAGCAGACAAAGTATCTTCCCAGGCTGGATGCAGATGGAAATCCTAAGTATCAGGTCGTGGAAGCAAAGCCGGCGACCTGCGAAGAGCCCGGAAACACACTGTACTATTACGATGCGGCAGGCGACAAATACTATCAGAATTGGAGCGGAACTTCTGAGTATGCGGACGGTTCCTGGAGTATTCCCGCCTATGGAGATCATACCTGGGGAGACTGGACTATCATTCAGCCTGCAACCCGCTATTTCTACGGTTTGAAAAAGCGCTACTGCAGCACAGGAAAGCATTATGAATATGTACTGATCCCGAAGAAGGGAGACGCCGAAGGGAAGGAAAGCGTTCTTACATATGTTAATGCACAATCTCCCGGCTGTGAGGTTACCGGAAGGCTGGCATATTATGAGGATGAGGCAACCGGAAAAATCTTTACGGAAACCGGCGGCTGGAGAGAGATCGAGGATATGAAACAGCTTGAGCTCCCGGCAAAGGGTCATGCGTGGGATGAAAATTCCACTCTGTACACGCCGCATTATGCGACAGCCGATTGTGAAGGGCTTTCGTACAGAGCATGCCAAAATAATGATCGGCATAGAAGATACTATCTGGTTCCCAAAACAGGCATCGAAGATCAGAGCCTGGCGGAGCTTACCTTCCATGAAGCTGTCGCGCCGACAAAGACAACGTCCGGGAACAGTGCATATTATGCAGATGAAGCAGGCGGGCGGTATTATTCCGAGCAACCCTCCTGGCATCAGATTGAAAAGGATTCCTGGGTGATTTCGGCGACGGGAAACTCCGGGTCCGGAGATCAGCCGGGAGATCAGCCGGGAGATCAGCCGGGAGATCAGCCCGGAGACAAGCCCGGAG
>JAFZNL010000252.1 GCA_017550925.1 Lachnospiraceae bacterium
AAATGCAGACGGTATCCGCATGATCAAAGAAGCAGGCGCTGATGACGCAGTTTTGCAGATCAAGAGTCTGGAAGCATTTGGCAAGATGGCAAACGGTCAGGCTACCAAGATCATCGTGCCTTCCGACCTGCAGGGCATCGCATCCCTGGCAACAACCTTCAAAGAGGTTGTGAAGTCATAATTTAGATTTACATCATTCATATCGGAGGAACATCATGAGTACAATCGACTTGAAAGGGCGCGACTTCCTTAAACTTCTCGACTTTACGCCGGAGGAGATCGCGTACCTGGTGGAACTTGCAGCAGACTATAAGGACAAAAAGAAAAACGGCATCATTCATGATACCCTGCGGGGAAAAAACGTGGCCCTGATCTTTGAAAAGACATCCACCAGAACCCGCTGTTCCTTTGAAGTAGCCGCAAGAGACCTGGGTATGGGAACGACATACCTCGATCCCGCCAGCTCCCAGGTCGGGAAAAAGGAAAGCATCGCAGATACCGCAAGAGTTCTCTCCGGTATGTTTGAAGGCATTGAATACAGAGGCTTTGGCCAGGAAATTGTAGAGGAACTGGCCCAGTATGCAAAAGTACCCGTGTGGAACGGATTGACCAATGACTTTCATCCCACCCAGATGCTGGCTGATCTGTTGACCATCAAAGAATGCTTTGGCAGCTACCGTGGCATCAAAGTTGCTTACATGGGAGATGCCCGCTACAACATGGCAAACTCCTGGATGGTGACCTGTGCCAAGATGGGCATGGAACTGGCAATCTGTGCGCCTAAGGCTTACTGGCCGGCGCAGGACCTGATCGATACCTGCCAAAAGATCGCTGAGGAAAACGGATCCAAGATCGGTTTTTATGAAGATGCCATGGAAGGCGTCAAAGGTGCCGACGTGGTCTATACCGATATCTGGGTATCCATGGGCGAGCCGGATGATGTCTGGAGAGAGAGGATCGATCAGCTGTCCCCTTATCAGGTGAATTCCGCCATTATGAAACAGGCAGGAGAAAAGGCCGTGTTCATGCACTGCCTGCCCTCTTACCATGACTTAAAGACTGAGATCGGCAGGGAAAAAGGCGAGCAGTTTGGTTTCAAGGAACTGGAGGTCACAGACGAAGTATTCGAATCCGAAGCATCCGTTGTATTCCAGGAAGCCGAAAACCGCATGCACACCATCAAAGCCGTGATGGCTGCCACCCTCGGCGCATAATCATTTACTATGAAAGAACAGATCCTGACCGCCCTGCGCGAAAACAACGACTATGTATCCGGACAGACCCTGTGCGATACCTATGGCGTTTCCCGCACAGCGGTCTGGAAAGCCGTTAATTCCCTTCGAAACGAAGGCTACGAAATTGACAGCGTCCAAAACAGAGGGTATAAACTGATCAACTCTCCGGAAATCTATTCGGCAGGCGAGATCGAAAAGAACCTGCATACGGACTGGATCAACAGGCCGGTGATCTTTTATCCGGAAACCGGATCCACAAATATTGATTGCAAAAAGCTGCTGGAAGAGGGAAAAAACGCCCCGCTTTTAGTCGCAGCCGCAAACCAGAATGCCGGAAAAGGCAGAAGAGGACGCGGCTGGGAATCGCCGAGGGATACTTCCATCAGCTTTTCTTTGGGTCTGAAGCCCGATATTGAGCCAATCAAGGCACCAATGCTTACCCTGGTCATGGCAGTAGCCGTAAGGGATGCGATTGCGGAAATAACAGGCTTGCAGGCGCAGATCAAATGGCCCAATGATATCGTGATCAGCGGGAAAAAAGTCTGCGGCATTTTAACGGAGATGAATCTGGAGGAAACCTACATATCCTCCGTGATCATTGGCGTGGGCATCAACGTGGGACAGACTTCATTTCCGGAAGAGATAAAAGACAGGGCGACTTCTATTTGCCTGGAACGATCTTGGCAGATGAAAAAAGAAACTGATAAAGAAGTATCAAAGAAAACGACTGCAGCGAAATCTGAAACAAAAGATAAAACTGCGGATTCCGGTAACATCACCCGCAGCGAACTCACGGCTGCCTGTGTAGACTGCTTTGAAAAAGAATATGAAACCTTTCTGCAAACCCTGGATTTAAGCGGCTTGAAAGAACGCTACGAACAGAGCATGGCAGGAATGAACAAACCCGTGCGTGTACTTGATCCTAAGGGTGAGTTCGAAGGAATAGCAAGAGGCATCACAACGGATGGACAACTCCTCGTAGAGCGTGATGACGGCAAGATAGATAAGGTCTACGCCGGCGAAGTATCCGTGCGTGGTATTTATGGATATATAGACTAAGCCTCGGATGAGGCGCAAGCGTTTAGCGATACAGATAAGAGGAATCATATGGCAAACCTATCCGGCGACAATATCTTAGACGACGGCCGCATCGTGCTCTGCGGTGCCAGCGCCTATGAAGAAAAATATTTTTTTAACAAAGACTTTGCAAAGCTTCCCGAGAACATTCAGGAGGAACTCCACATCATCTGCGTCCTTTACACCCAGGAGGCAGGCGGTATCTTTCTCATGGTCTTTGATGAAGACGGAAACCTGAACCTGGAGACCAGATCTGACGAAGATGATATGCTCTACGATGAAGTGACAGCCGGACTGTTGATCGGAGAGATCCGGAGAAAACGAAAAGAACTCTTCGCGCAATTAGAGATGTTTTACAAAGTCTTTATCCTTGGCGAATCGGTGGAATGAAAACTGAAATATCAAGTGTAGAAAATACAGAAACGGAGAACACCATGATCTTAGTATTAGATGTAGGAAATACCAACATAACCTTCGGCGTTTACAAGGAGCTTGAGCAGATCACATCCTTCCGCGTGACCACCAAGATCCAGCGTACATCGGATGAGTACGGGATCCTGATTCGGGATCTTTTGCAAAAAAACGGCATCCGCAAGGAAGACATCACCGGCAGCATCGTTGCCAGCGTTGTGCCCAACATCATGCACTCCCTGACAAGCTCCATGATCAAATACTTAGATACCACGCCTCTGGTTGTGGGTCCCGGTACCAAGACAGGTATTCAGGTGAAAACCAAGAACCCCAGAGAGACCGGCGCCGACAGAGTGGTAGATGCAGTGGCAGCTTATGAGAAATACGGCGGACCTGTCCTCGTATTGGATTTCGGAACCGCTACAACCTATGACTACATCTCAGAAGACGGCTGCTTTATCGCCGGCGTAACTGCGCCGGGTATCCGTATCAGCGCTGCGGCACTGACAGAGAATGCAGCAAAACTGCCCGCCTTCGAGATCGTAAAGCCTGATTCCATCATGGCGCAGGATACCGTTACCAGCATGCAGGCCGGTATCATGTACGGCCAGATCGGACAGACCGAATACATCATCCGCCAGATGAAAAAAGAGACCGGAAGGGATGACATGAAAGTCATTGCTACCGGCGGCCTTGGACGTATGATCAGTGAAGAGACGGATATGATCGACACCTACGATCCCATGCTGACGCTAGACGGACTGGCTCGGGTATTTTATAAAAATCAATAAATTCAGTATATAAAGTTCATGCATAACAATTTAACCAAATCTGCACAAACATTAATATCACCACTTCAGATCGGAAACATTACCCTGCCTAATGCGCTGGCCCTGGCCCCCATGGCAGGGGTCACAGATCTGCCTTACCGCCTGCTCTGCCATGAAATGGGAGCAGGTCTTGTTTGTATGGAAATGGTTTCTGCCAAAGCAATCTATTATAATAATAAAAAAACAGATGACCTGATGGAGATTCATCCTGATGAACGACCGGTATCTCTTCAGCTTTTCGGAAGTGATGCGGATATCATCAGTGAAATGGCTAAAAAGATCGAGGAACGTCCTTTTGATATCCTGGATTTCAATATGGGCTGTCCCGTGCCGAAGGTTGTCGGAAATCATGAAGGCTCTGCGTTGATGAAAGATCCGGCGCTGGCAAAAGAGATCCTTTCAAAGCTTGCGAAAGCCATTCAAAAACCGGTCACAGTCAAGATCAGAAAAGGCTTTGATGATGATCATATCAATGCCGTAGAGATCGCTAAGATCGCAGAAGATAGCGGAGTGGCTGCCGTTGCCGTTCACGGCAGGACGAGGGAACAGTATTACAGTGGCAAGGCAGACTGGGACATTATTGCAGCTGTAAAAGATGCGGTAAAGATCCCGGTGTTCGGTAATGGTGATGTGACGGATACCGCCTCCGCTTTGTCCATGATAGAGCATACCGGATGTGACGGCATTATGATTGGAAGAGCGGTAAAAGGAAATCCGTTCCTTTTCAGAACGATCCTGACTGAAAGTAAGCAATTGCTAACAGAAAGCAGTGATGACAGCGGCGATGCAACGAGAGAAAGAGACGCAAACAGACAGACTGATGTATCCGCAAAGCACCTGTTTTCCGGTATGGAAGTGACATCGCAGGAACTCAAAGAAACCATTCTCCGCCATGCGAGATTGATGGTGGAATACAAGGGAGAGTATATTGCGATCCGGCAGATGCGGAGCCATCTTTGCTGGTATACCCAGGGACTTCATGGTAGTGCGGCTATTCGGAGAAAAGCATGCGAGCTGGAAACACTTTCACAGTTAGAAGAACTGGTCGGAGATTTTTGAAAGAAACAAGGCAAATTCACAGCCTGATAAAAAGGCGCAGGAACGCGCGTGGAAACATCACTGCGAATACACGAATCGCCTTGACAGAGGCACATGTCTGGGTTATAATATGTTTCGCTGTATTGAAGAGATGACAGCACTCTAATAATCGTAAAGGAAGGGATAATAAGGTGGACGAAAAAAAGCATACCCTAACTTATGAGGGATTAAGAGCATTTGAAGAAGAACTTGAGAATCTGAAAGTTATTAAACGTCAAGAGATCGCTCAGAAGATTAAAGAGGCAAGGGCACAAGGCGATTTGTCCGAGAATGCAGAATATGATGCAGCGAAGGACGAACAGCGTGATATTGAAGCCAGGATCGAAGAGCTTGAGAAAATCCTGAAGAATGTTGAAGTCATCGATGAGGATGAAGTTGATACCGAGCGGATCAGCATTGGCTGTAAGGTAAAAGTGAAAGACATGGAGCTGAAGGAAGAGTTAGAGTACAAGATTGTCGGCTCTACCGAGGCAAACAGTATCAAAGGAAAGATTTCCAACGAATCTCCTTTAGGCAAGGCATTGCTTGGCAAGAAAAAAGGCGAGACTGTACCCGTGGAAACTCCCAGTGGCGTGATCAAATACAAAGTACTCGGCATTGAAAAGGCCAACAAGGCATAAAGCCACAAGCATTTTTTTCAAACGACAACTTCAAGCACGCTTCGGCGTGCTTGTGTTATAAATCCGGTAGTAGAATTAGGAGGTCGACATGGCAGAACAGAATAACCAAAAAGGAAAAAACCAGGAAGAACAGGTGCAGGATCTGAACCAGCTTCGCAAGGTTCGCCGCGAAAAACTCGCGGACCTGCAGGCAGCCGGAAAAGATCCCTTTGTGATCACAAAGTTTGATGTGACCCATCATACAAAGGATGCAGCAGGTGAGTACGAAGAACTGGAAAGTAAACTCCTTGCAGGCAGACAGCCGGTGGATGTATCCGGTCTTCCCGAAGAAGAAGCAAGACCGCTTCGCAAGAAAGATTATGAAGAGCGCCGTGCTATCATGGATGCACAGCCTATTAATGTGACTATTGCAGGCCGTATCATGAGCAAGCGTATCATGGGAAAAGCCTCTTTTTCAAATATCCAGGATAAGACAGGAAATATCCAGCTGTATGTATCCCGTGATTCCCTGGGTGAAGAGCCTTATGCAGAATTCAAGAAGTATGATGTGGGTGACATTATTGGTATCAGTGGTTATGTGTTCCGTACCATGACCGGTGAGATCTCCGTTCATGTAGAGAAGGTTACCCTGCTGACCAAGTCCCTGCAGATCCTGCCGGAAAAATACCATGGCATGACCAATACCGACCTTCGTTACCGTCAGAGATATGTGGACCTGATCATGAATCCGGAGGTAAAGGACACCTTTATCAAGCGGTCCAAGATCATCTCTACGATCCGTAAATATCTGGACGGACAGGGCTTTATGGAGGTGGAAACACCCATGCTGGTAGCCAATGCCGGCGGTGCAGCGGCAAGGCCTTTTGAGACGCATTTTAACGCACTTGATGAGGATCTGAAACTTCGTATCTCCTTAGAACTTTACCTGAAGAGACTGATCGTCGGCGGATTGGAGAGAGTATACGAGATCGGCCGTGTGTTTAGGAATGAAGGACTTGATACCAGGCACAATCCCGAGTTTACCCTGATGGAACTGTATCAGGCGTATACCGACTATAACGGCATGATGGACCTGACGGAGAATATGTTCCGCTATGTGGCACAGGAAGTTCTCGGCACCACCACCATTAAGTATGGCGAGCATGTGATGGAGCTTGGCAAACCCTTTGAGCGCATCACCATGATCGATGCGGTAAAGAAATATGCCGACGTTGACTGGAATGAAGTAAAGGACTTAGAGACTGCAAGGAAACTTGCTGATGAGAAACATGTAGAATATGAAGAGAGACATAAGAAGGGCGATATCCTGAATCTTTTCTTTGAAGAGTTCGTGGAGGAGCATCTGATCCAGCCTACCTTCGTGATGGATCATCCCATTGAGATATCTCCCCTGACCAAGAAAAAACCGGAGAATCCGGAATACGTAGAGCGTTTCGAACTGTTCATGAACGGTTGGGAAATGTGCAACGCCTACTCAGAGCTGAACGATCCCATCGACCAGAGAGAGCGTTTTGCTGAGCAGGATAAACTCGCTGATGCAGGCGATGAGGAAGCGAACCATACAGACGAAGACTTCCTGAACGCCCTTGAGATCGGCATGCCACCCACAGGTGGTATCGGATACGGTATCGACCGTCTCTGCATGCTGCTGACGGACAGCGCTGCCATCCGCGATGTTTTGCTTTTCCCGACCTTGAAGTCAACAGGCAAGTAAACCCCGGTAAAATCAAGGGTTTCAAGTGGTAAAAGGAACTTAGGTACCACAAAAGTGCCACAATAGTTCCAATTGTAGATGCAGAACAGTACATGATAATGCATTTACTC
>JAFZNL010000253.1 GCA_017550925.1 Lachnospiraceae bacterium
CGGTATAAAGTCCACCGCCGTCGGTACTAAAACCTATCCGTATGCTGCTGGCTGTCACAGTATCCGTATACAGCTCCGTCTCCTTCAGGCCGATCTTTACCTTCAGGGTATTGGTATAGGAACCGTAATCATAGGTTTCACCCTTCAGGCCATTGTAATCGATATAGGCAAGTCTGATCCCGCAACGCATTCTGATATAAACTGTCTGCCCCGGTTCGATGGCGCCATAGCCGATCGTTAATCTGTCTGATTCGGTCGTATTTGCAGTATATACCCCCGTTGCCAGCGGTTTATTCTGGAACGCTGCATCTGTCGATACCCAATATTCAATCGCGTCTGCCTTGTTCATTTCGGTCGGATAACCGATCACCAGTCCGTCGGAATTTTGCTCGAGCAAAGAAATGGTTCCGCCGCTGATGGCTCTCTGGATCGTCACAATATTCGAAGGTGTTCCGTAAACAACCGGAGCCACATCATAGTTTATGGTGCGCATCCGCACGTAATAGATTTTTCCTACATCAAGGCTGCTCTTACTGATACTCATATCCGTAGTGGAATCATAGTCTGCGAAATTCGGATCATCACTGTACTCTAACTGATAATCGATGCTCTTATCCTCAAGAACGGTATCGATGGCAAAATAAAATGCGGATGCCGTTGTCTTGACAAGGCGCAGACCTGAAAGTGCAGGTGTCACATTTGTAATGACATTTTCCTTCGGTGCCGGGATAAAGCTTGCCACATTGGAATATACCGGAGTACCCTTTGCATCTTTGATAAAGTCGTCCTCTTCATTCACATACCAGGCCCTGACATAATAAGTCGTTCCCGCAGTCAGGTTTCTCTTATAAATATACATTTTATCCGTACTGTACATGCCGCTCTGATATGTAGTGCCGGTACGATAATCCGTAAAGGTATTATCCGTAGAATACTGATACCTTACGCGTCCGCCCTGGAAACTCTGCGCATAGGTAAAATATACATAGTCATCATCCTGGGAAGTTGCGGCAAGCCCGGAGAGCACTACCGGAGGCGTAATGCCCGCAAATTCGGCTTTGTAGGTCAAAGGCGCTGACCAGGGACCGTTAAATGTTGTCACCTTGTAATACTTTGTGACATTGTTATTGTTCTCGTCCTTTTCGGTTTTGCGCTCATAATCAACATAATCTACTTCTGGTCCTGTCCATCCGGCCCTGTATGCATCCTGTGTGATCTCCTCAGCATACTTGTTGACTGCCCTGATGGAGATCGTATAAGTCTGACCAAGTTTAAAGGGTGAGATCGTATCATCTCCCTGCTTGATCAATTCTCCGTTTTGATAAGCTGATCCTCCGATCTCCGAAAGGGGGAGCGTCGGCAGCTTTCGATCATCCGACGACGGAAGCGACGGATAATAGTATTCTTTCGTCCCCGCCGCATTGGTCCAGGTGCCATCTGCATATACGTATCCCATGGCATCCTTCACCTGAAACTCATAAAGATAGCATCCCGGTACGTAGTTCCAGCGGATCTGCGGCTCGCTGATCCAAAGGGCTTTCATGGTATCGGAATCTTTTACGATATTGATGCCGGTGACAGCCGCCGGCACACCATTTGTTCCTCTGTTCTTATCCTGTGCTTCAAGATCTTCTTCAAATGCTGTTTCCTCTTCCACGCTCACTGCAGTGTTCGCGGAAATGCTCTCCACCTCTGCCTCTTCGCCAGCCCGAGCCGCATCTTCCATGACCTGCGGCGCTGCAAACTCTTCTTCGACAGCGAGTGTGTCCTCACCTGCCGCCGGCATTGCGCCGAAGGCACCAATGGTCTCAGTGACTGCGAGCGCCGCGGTGATCAACAGCGCAGCAAGGCGTTTCGAACTTCCTTTTCTTCTCATACCCCTTTCTCCTTTCAATTGATCAACGGTGTATTGGTTTACTGTTCTCATATTAACTTCAGAATATTTGATCTCAATACTTATGCTTGCCGCCCTTTACCTTCGTAAAAGGTCCGTACACCTTTTTTGAGCCTTCTTTGATAAAATAGCGGGCTTTGTAATAATAGGTCACTTTTTTCTTCGTTTTCGTATCATCTAAGTCAAAGTACTCGTTTCCGAAAACCTTGAACTTCTTAAAACCGCTGCTCTTGCTGGTGGAACGCCAAAGCTCAACACCATCGTAGCGTCTGTTGTTTTCAAAGGAAATATAAACCGATTTGGAATAGTTGGATTCCACATTGAAATTTGCCGGTTTCTGGTTCTTCTTTTTGATGGTTTTGGATGACTGATTGACCTGAATGGAATAAGCGGTATCCTGCATGCCGCCGTAGATCTTGACATAATAGGTCTTGTTCGGGGACAGCTTAAAAGTCTGCTCCACGTTATGCGCTGCATAAACCTGGGTCTCAGGACCGATCTTGGATGACAGATCGCTGTATCTAGAATAGATCACGAACATCATCTGGGACGAACCGGTCATGTTATGAATATCGATCCAGTAACTCTTTGCCTTTTTCGGTGTCTTAAAGGTGAAAAAATCGATATCGTCATTTACCTCAAACTTGCCTTTTACTTTCTTATTGACAGAGATCTTTTTGGCCGCAGCAAAATCGTTGCCGGCATCATCAGCGATCTTGGATACCAAAAGCCTCCATTTGCTTCCTTCCCCGTAACGGCTGCTGATCCTGATATAATATGTTTTATTTTTCTCAAGGGTAACAAATCCCTTCGACGTCGTTTTCCCTGAAACAGCTGTAAAACTGCCGCCATCAATCGTGTTGCCACTGCCGTAGAACTCATCAAAGATCTCTACATACATGGACTCGGTGTCCAGTGCGCTGACATTGACAACGTAGGCATTGTTTCCGCCGTCCGTGGTAAAGGACATGATATCCGCATCACCGTATTCATCGATCATGCCGCCAACCGGCGTGTTAAATGCAATGGCTTTTGCTGTCTCAAAAGTGTCCGGATAATCATCTCCCTCTGCCATGACCGGAATGATCATGAGAAAGACGCTCATTAAAAATACCGCTAACCCGGCACTCCTTTTGTGTGCTTTCCTGTTTCTCATCCTCATTCCCCCTAATCGATCAGTCGTCTATCGACTCTGTATTTTTTATATCGAGCATTACACTGCCATATCATCTGATCTTGCGTTTGCAACTGTTTCAAGTATAGCATTTTCACATAAATTTCACAACTTGAAACTACGAAAAAATCTCTGCAAAAACGTTAAATTATGATGTCCCATCATATGCTTTTGCTTTTATTCCATCATGAACCAATCTCCAGCTCCTCTGCCAGGTCTTCCAATTCCTGTTTCCATGCATTCCAGGAAGCATCGGAAGGCATTCTCAGATCACCCCGGGGCGATACCGCGACAGAACCCACCTTCGGACCGTCCGGCAGGCAGGAACGCTTGAACTGCTGGGCAAAGAACCTGCGGGTAAAGATCATGAGCCAGTGGAACACGATCTCCTCATCATACTCACTATCCTCCCCTGTGCAGAATACCTCCGTTGCCATGCGGAAGATCTTGCGGGGGCCAAATCCCCAGCGGAGCAGGTAATACAGGAAAAAGTCATGCAACTCATAAGGTCCCACGATGGACTCCGTCTTCTGGGAGATATCGCCGTCTGTGGGCGGCAAAAGCTCAGGACTGACGGGCGTATCCAGAATATCCATCAGTACCTGCTGCAGGGTGTCGCTGCCGCAGGTATCCGCATAGTAACGCACCAAATGGCGCACCAGGGTCTTCGGAATACCGCCGTTGACGCCATACATGGACATATGGTCGCCGTTGTAGGTTGCCCAGCCCAGTGCCAGCTCCGATAAATCGCCCGTGCCCACTACCATGCCGCCTACCTTGTTGGCAATATCCATCAGGATCTGGGTCCGCTCCCTTGCCTGTCCGTTTTCATAGGTTACACTCCTGTCATCCTCCGGCAGGTCAATATCGATAAAATGCTGTTTTACACTATCACCGATAGGGATCGTCAAAAGGCTGCAGCCCAGCTGCTCAGCCAGTTTTTCCGCATTGGATTTTGTCCGGTTCGTAGTCCCAAAGCCCGGCATGGTCACTGGTATCATTTCCTCCCTGGGCAGTCCCAAAAAGTCATAAGCTTTGGCGATCACTAGAAATGCAAGGGTGGAATCCAGTCCGCCGGACAGTCCGATCACTGCCTTTCTGCAGCCTGTATGCTCCATTCTCTTTGCCAGTCCCTGTGCCTGAATCGTCAGGATCTCTTCACAGCGGGCATCACGTTTTGATGAATCAGAGGGCACAAAAGGCTTTCTGGAAAAACGTCTGTCCAGCTCAGTCTCCTGCAGCACAAGTCCTGTCTGCACGATCATGTATTCCGGCGTCTGATCCGGATGGAAGCTGGAAAGCCTCCTTCTTTCATATCGGATCCGTTGAAGATCGATATCCGAATAGATCGCTTCGTTTGTAAATCGCTTCGACTGCGCTAAGATCTTGCCGCCTTCGGCTATGATATTATGTCCGCCGAAAACCAGGTCCTGGGTAGATTCCCCGTATCCGGCACTGGCATAGATATAGGCACAGGCCAGCCTGCCGCTCTGGGCAGATACCAGCATCCTGCGGTAATCCGCCTTGCCAATGGTCTCATTGGATGCCGAGAGATTTACGATCACAGACGCTCCGCTGACTGCATGCCTTGCGGAAGGAGGATTTGCTGCCCACAAGTCTTCGCAGATCTCCACGGCTACCGTCAGTCCCTCCACCGCATCGGAAGTAAACAGGATATCCGTCCCCATGGGGATCTCCTGTCCATCAAAGTCTGTCATCACCGGCAGTTTATTTCCCGGATAAAAATGTCTGCCCTCATAAAACTCACCATAGGTAGGCAGCTCCGTTTTGGGTACCAGCCCCATCAGTTCACCGCAGTTGATCACTGCTGCCACATTATAAAGTTTATGCTCATGTTCATAAGGAAGACCCACGAAAAACAGCCCGTCCATGCCGTCGCTGTGCTCAATGATGGTCATCAGCGCTTCCTTTGCTGCTGAGAGCAGTTTTTCCTGATAAAACAGATCCTGGCAGGTATAACCTGTGATGCAAAGTTCGGGAAACACCGTGATCTTGGCTCCCTTCGCATCCGCTTCGTCCATCAGATTGCAGATCTGCTCTGCGTTGTAATAAGGATCCGCCACCTTGATCGTCGGTGTCATTGCCGCTACTTTTACAAAACCATCATACATCGCATTGTCCTCCTTTACTCCGCTTACTTCGCCATTTCATACAGTTCTTTCAACCTGTCAGGTTCGATCACATACTTGTTTCCACAAAAATGACAGCCCACCTCAATCTCTTTTCCTTCTGCTATCATCGCTGCCAACTCTTTTTTTCCGAGGGAGATCACAACTCTCTCGATCTTTTCCATGCTGCAGTCGCAGACAAAACCGCAGTCACTCCTATCCTCGATCTCTATCTCCAGCCCTTCGAAAAGGACGCCCAGGATCTCCTCCGGTGACATACCGGCGTCCAGAAGAGAGGTGACACTGCTGATCTTTGACAGGTTCTGTTCTAATTGATCGATGACCGCATCTGTTGTATCCGGCATCACCTGTACGATAAAGCCGCCTGCCTGTTTTACGCTGCCATCTTCTTTATTCAACAGCACGCCAAGTCCCACAGAAGAAGGGATCTGCTCGGAGGTGGCAAAATAATATGTCAGATCTTCTGCGATCTCTCCCGTCACCAAATCCGTAGTTCCTGCGAAAGGTTCTTTTAATCCCATATCCCGGATGACCGTCAGTGTTCCGTATCCCAGGGCGCCGCCCACATCCAGCTTGTGATCCGGTCTGGCATAACCTTCAAAAACCGGATTGATCACATACCCCTTCACATGTCCTTTTCCATTGGCTGTTACTGTCAGGCCGCCGATTGGGCCATCGCATTTGATCTGCAGTGTCAGAAGGTCCGAATCGTTCTTCAGCATGCTGCCCATCAGAACGCCGCCGCAAAGAAGTCTCCCGAGAGCCGCTGTCGCCACAGGGCAGGTCCCATGGGCCGTCCTTGCCGTCTCTGCGATCTGCCTGCCGGTCATGGCGAAACCCCGCAGCTGCAGCCCGCCTGCCGTAGCCCTGACAAGGTAATCCTGTTTTTCCGTGTTGCTTGTCGCTGTGTCATTCATTGCTTCGTTACTCATCGATAGTTCTCTCTTGGTTTATCATTTCTTTTTTTCTGTATTTTCTCAACAAAATCGAATATTACGATATCTCTTTTTTCCTTTGCTTTTTTATTACAACGGTTAACGGAC